>JBELDQ010000043.1:0-12468 GCA_042094215.1 Polaribacter sp.
CCTTTAAGTTTTGAGGAAGTAAACGGCAAAAAGGGTTCACATAACACTGCCAAGCCAGCAGCAATTTGTAAGGCAACATGCATGATTGTTTTTACTCGTTCTTCGTCTTGTTTTATTACCTTCCAAGGTTCTTCATCTGCAAGGTATTTGTTTCCTACACGAGCCAAGTTTAGTAGTTCTTGTGAAGCTTCTCTAAAACGGTAACGTTCTATCGATCTAGCAATGGTATCTGGAGCTTCTTTTAAAGAAGCTAAGGTTTCTTGATCAACATCTGTTAGCTCACCTGCTTCCGGAACAACTCCGTTATAATATTTATTGGTTAATACAACCACACGATTGATAAAGTTCCCAAAAATTGCCACTAGTTCGTTATTGTTACGTGCCTGGAAATCCTTCCATGTAAAATCGTTGTCTTTTGTTTCTGGCGCAGTTGCAGTCAATGCATAGCGAAGCACATCTTGCTTGTCTGGAAAATCGTTTAAGTATTCATGTAGCCAAACAGCCCAGTTCTTAGAGGTTGATAATTTATTGCCTTCTAAGTTTAAAAATTCGTTTGCTGGTACATTTTCAGGAAGTACATAATCGCCATGAGCTTTTAACATCGCAGGAAAAATAATACAGTGAAAAACAATATTATCTTTTCCAATAAAATGGACTAATTTAGTATCTTTTTCTTTCCAATAAGGCTGCCAATCTTTGTTGTTTTGTGCCGCCCATTCTTTGGTCGCAGAGATATATCCAATAGGTGCATCAAACCAAACGTACAATACTTTTCCGTCTGCCCCTTGAACAGGAACTGGAATTCCCCAATCTAAATCACGAGTAACAGCTCTTGGTCTTAAACCGTCATCAATCCAAGATTTTACTTGGCCTAATACATTTGGTTTCCAGTCATGCTTGTGTCCATCTAAAATCCACTCTTTTAAAAATTTCTCGTGTTTGTCTAATGGTAAAAACCAGTGTTTGGTTTCTTTTAGAGTTGGTGTATTTCCTGTAATTGAAGATTTTGGGTTGATTAGGTCTGTTGCATTATGACTTGTTCCGCAACTTTCGCATTGATCTCCATAACTTTCTTCATATCCACATTTAGGACAGGTTCCAATAACAAACCGATCTGCTAAATATTGATTTGCTTCAGCATCGTATAGTTGTTCAGTTACTTCTTCAATAAACTCTCCATCATTGTGTAGTTTGGTGAAGAAATCTGAAGCGGTATCGTGATGTACTTGAGCAGATGTTCTTGAGTAATTATCGAAAGAGATGCCAAAATCATCAAATGATGTTTTGATAATTTCATGATATTTGTCAACTACCTGTTGCGGTGTAATTCCTTCATTTTTTGCTTTAATTGTAATGGGCACCCCATGCTCGTCAGAGCCACAAACAAAAACTACATCCTTGCCTTTTTGACGTAAATAACGTGTGTAAATATCTGCAGGAACGTAGACCCCTGCTAAATGTCCAATATGAACAGGTCCATTAGTATAGGGTAATGCAGCAGTGATTGTATATCTTTTTGGCGTACTCATTGTATGTGTTTTGCAAATGTGAATTATCAGTTTTTAACTGATTTTTGAAAGGCAAAAGTAATGAAAAGCAATGAAAACACATTTTTTTAAGCGCTCAAAAATAGATACATTTACAATCAATAGAGTATTTGGTTGCTTCTTAGTAGAAATCGTGTTGCCTGTACTTAGCTGAAAGAATTCGCCTATGAAAATGAGAATCGTATTGTTACTACTATTATTTACTGTGCTTACAACACAGGCTCAAGAAATTAAAGATTCAATTAGTTCAGTAGAAGCATCGTTTCTTACACCTCCTTATTTGCAAAAAGGTGATACAGTTGCCATTGTAGCTCCTGCAGGAGTTTTAAGCACTAGACGTGCGATTATTGATAAGGCGAGAGCGTTGGCAGAACGCTGGGGGCTGCATGTTGTTTATGGAGCGCATCTCTTTAATGAGTCAGGACATTTTGCAGGTACAGATGCAGAAAGAGCTGAAGATTTTCAAGAAGCATTAAACAATCCGGCAATCAAGGCAATTTGGGCTGCACGCGGTGGGTATGGTACTGTTCGTGTTTTAGATCGATTGGACTTTACGGCTTTTAAACAAAGCCCAAAATGGGTCATTGGCTATTCTGATATTACAGCATTGCATAGTCATATACATACACTTGGTGTTGGAACCATGCATGCTATGATGGGGGCGAGTTTGGTAGAAGACCCTATCGAAATTGTTCAGACGATGTCTTCTTTTAGGAAAGCGCTTTTTGGAGAACGTTTAACCTATAGTCTTGTCTCTTTACAAGAAAATAGAGAGGGGGAGGCTAAAGGCCAGCTGATTGGCGGTAATTTAGCCATTTTAGCTTCTATGTTGGGATCTAGTAGTCAAATGGAAACAACGGGTAAAATTTTGTTTATAGAAGAGGTAGGAGAGTACAAGTACAGCATTGATAGAATGTTGCAAAGTCTAAAACGAGCTGGTTTTTTTAAAAAATGTACTGGGTTGATTATTGGTGATATCTCAAATATTAAAAAGAATACGACCAAGTGGGGTCGTACTATTGAGCAATTAATTTTAGATGTTGTGGCAGAGTACGATTTCCCTGTCTTGTTCAATTTTCCTGCAGGACATGAATCTGATAATCGAGCACTAATTTTAGGGAAAATGATCCATTTGAGTGTTGCCAAAGAAGGTGTTTCGACTGTTGTTTTCGAAGATTAAAACAGCCTGTTTTCTTCGAATTCGGAAATTTTAGCTGTTGTGAGTTTTTTTCGAATTTGAATTTAGAAGTCCGTTTAAGGTATAGAACAAAAAAGAAGCGTGGCATGTTTAGAATAAATAGTCTTATCTTCATTGGATGGCACAGCATAATGATTTAGGGAAGGAAGGAGAAAAGCTAGCACTCGATTATCTCTTAGCACAGGGTTATCAAATTCTAGAAAAGAATTATACCTGTTTGAAAGCAGAGGTAGATGTTATTGCCTTGAAAGAGAATACACTAATTGCAGTTGAAGTAAAAACAAGGTCTTCAGATTATTTTGGTGATCCTCAAGATTTTATACATCCTAAAAAAATAAAAAGACTCTTACTAGCAATAGATCAATATGTGCTAGAAAAGGATTTGGATGTGACAGTTCGGTTTGATGTTATTGCCATTGTAAAACAAAAAAAAGCCTTTCAAATAGAACATTTAAAAGACGCTTTTTTATATTTTTAGGGCTATTTTTATTCCAAATAGGTTACAATCTTTTTAACTTCTTCTAGTGTTTGTGGTTTTGCTATGATTTTTTTGTCTTTGTTTAACACAATATAGGTTGGGGTTGAATAAATTTGATAGGTTCTTGCTGTTGGATTTTCCCATTTCTTTAGTCCGATGGCATTATGCCAATTAGGATATTTTTGAATGTATTTCTTCCATGTATTTTCATTTCTTTCCAAGCTAAAGGCAACTACTTTTGTGTTGTTTAAATTTTTCGTATTCTCATAGAGTATAGGAATTTCTCTTAAACAGTGAGAACACCCTGTGCTCCAAAAAACAAGCACATAATTTTCTGCATCGTTTAAAGTAGATAGTTTGTACTCTTGTTCTCCTTTTTTCCATGTCATTTCTGGTGCAGTTCTACCAATAGAAACCATTGTTTTTTCGCTGTAACTATTCAGAAACTCTTTGTTTTGGATTGCTACAGGTAGTTTTTCATAATACGTAGCGATCAAATAATCTGAAAAGTCAATATTGTTGGCATTTACAAATTGTGTAATTAGAAACTCAAGAATGTCTCTTTGAAAAGTTTCGTTTTTGGTTTTTGAAAGAACAGTTTTTACAGCTTGTTTGTATAGTTCATGTTGTTTTTTAGCATCATCAGAATAATTCATGTAAAAGACATAGTCTGTAATTCTGTCTATAATGAAGGTAGAATTATACAGTGCACTATTGCTAAAATCTATGGAGTCAAAAAAGTGCTCATTTATAGATTTTAAGTAGTCTTGGGAGTTCTTTGCAATAGACTTGCTATTGTACCTGTTCGTTGCTTTTATAAAGTGATATGCAAGTAAGCCCTCAGATTTCTCTATATACTCTTGTTGTAAATTAGCAATTTTAGAGAGTTGTGTTTGGTATAAACTATCGGTTTTTAAAGTTGATTCTTTTAGATATGCAATCTGTAATGAATCTGTTTTGTATTGTTCATTAGCGACAATAGTGATGTATTCTCGATATATTTTGTTTTCGTTAGATTCTCGAAATTGAATTGTTTCTTCTACTTTCTCGGGGTTAAAGGTAAATGAGATGTCTTCTTTGTTAAATAAAAAATCAACAAAGCCAGCACCTTCAGTTTTATAAGAAATTCTGTAAGAGCCAACTGTAGCATCTTTTGGTAGTGTAAATTGAAAATGCCCAACTTCAGTTTCTTTTCCATTGATTTTCGTTGTCTTTTTTTTGATTGTTTCACTTTTGACAAATACTTGTCGAGCCCCTTTTATTTTGTATAAAATTACCCAGTTGTATTTTTTAATAGGATCTAATTCTCCTTTGATAGTGTATTGGGCTTGCACACTAAATGAAGCGATGCATAGCAATAGGAATAAATTTTTCATCTACAGGTATTTGTTTGTCTTGACAATTTCAAGAAGTACACCAAAATTACCATTTCTAACTTAAAATAATTACATTGCTATCAAATTATTACTATGAATTTTGTAAATAAAGTTGTTTGGATTACGGGGGCCTCCTCCGGAATTGGTAAATCATTGGCATTAGAATTTTCAAAACAAGGGGCATTGCTATTGTTATCGGCGCGTAATGAGGCGGCTTTGCGAGATGTGAGAGCAGCTTGCAAGTACATTGATAAAGTACAAATTGTTCCTCTGAATTTGGAAGAGCACACAAGTATAAGACAAAAAGTAGCGGAAGCCATAGCGCATTTTGGGCGTATAGATGTACTCGTGAATAATGGAGGCATTAGTCAGCGTTCATTGGCGGTTGAAACATCCTTAGTTGTTGATAAAAGAATTATGGATGTGAATTATTTAGGCACTGTTGCTCTTACAAAAGCGTTGCTCCCGCATTTTATTCAAAATAAGAGAGGGCAGTTTGTCGTTACATCTAGTATTGTAGGTAAAATTGGCACACCATTGCGTTCCTCTTATGCAGCTTCGAAACACGCCGTGCATGGTTTTTTTGATAGTTTGAGAGCAGAAATTTACAAGTATAATATTTCAGTAACCATTGTGTGTCCCGGTTTTGTGAATACGAATGTGTCTATAAATGCCTTAACAGGTGATGGTTCTCCTCAGGAAAAAATGGATATTGCCACGAAAAATGGGATGAATCCAAATAGGTTTGCAAAGCATATGATGCGTGCTATTTTAAATGAGAAGGAAGAAGTATATATCGCAGGGTTCAGGGAGAAATTAGGGGTATACCTTAAACGATATTACCCAAAGTTATTGTCAAGAATGATTCGAAAAATGCGTGTTACCTAGCTTTATTTTTAGGGTCTCCATAGCTGAATCCATACCTGAATTAAAATAAAGACATTTCTGAAGGAGTGAAGAAACACTATACTTGCTACGAAGAGTGTTTTTTATAGTAATTGTATCTATTTTACGTAAAAAAGTCTAACGATTCAAAGTAAGAGACAATAGCTTCTTTCATGAGTACAGATTGCTCTCCTGGCTTTAAGTTGGGCAATGTTGTTTTTGCTTTGTAATGCGGCCACCCATCGTTGTCAAAAAAGTCAAATTCATAATACCCGTAAGGTTCTAATAGTTTACAGATTGCAATATGCATAAGGTTTACTTTTTCGTCTTTTTTAAATTTACGATGTCCTTGACCCAATTCTTGAATTCCGATTAAATAGATAATTGCATCTAAATTTAAAGGGTCTCCATCTGCAAATTGTTTGGATAAATTTGTTGTCACAATGTCCCATTTTTCTTTTAAAGAAGTGTTTCCCGTCATGCGTTTTGTTCTGAGGCACAAATATATGCTATCTGAGGAATATTTTTGTTTAAATTTTCTCACATTTGAATTTTCATCCTTTTTATAGTATGTTCGCAATAGTTAACTAAAAAAAGGAGCTTCATGAATGTTTTTGATGTCGTAATATTAGTGATCTTGTTGTATGGATTCATAAAGGGAATCATGAAAGGCTTGTTTGTAGAAATAGCCTCGCTAGCGGCTCTTATTGGAGGTATTTGGGGGGCAATTCATTTTTCTTATTTTATAGGTGATTTTTTAAAAGAAAGTGTTGCTTGGGGTGAGAAAAAGATTTCGTTAGTGGCTTTTGCAATGACCTTTATTGCTATTGTTGTTGCGGTTAGTTTGTTAGGGAAGTTTCTAACGAAGTTGGCTGACTTAGCTGCTTTAGGATTGGTAAATAAACTCCTAGGGGGCGTTTTTGGTTTGGTTAAGGTTGGTTTGATATTGAGTATGCTATTTGTGTTTTTTCACAAATTAAATGCAACAATCTCTTTTGTAGACGATGAAACTCTGGAAGAGTCAGCGTTGTATACAACCGTGAAAAGTATTGCGCCAACATTGTTTCCATCGATTATAAAATCGGACGGAGGCGTTTATGAAGAAGTGTTGGATACTGTTTTGGATGAGGTAAAAGAAAAAAGCGATTAAAAAAGGTATTGGGGGTGTGTGTTTTTAACCGCTTTTCAGTAACAAAGATTAAATGATGATTCTCATGCTACAAATATAGCCTTGTACTTAAACACTTGCAATACCCATTTATGGGGTTTTTTTAGTCACTACTTTCAGCTATCCGCTGTCTTGAGAGATGTTAATATGTGTATGTTATTCGTATAAAAAAAAGCGTGCAGTTGCACGCTTTATATATTTATATGTTGTCTTTTTTAGTACAAAGAAACCTTGCCGCTAGATAAGTGATATACCCCTCCAACAATTTTAATTTCTCCATTAGTCTCCATTTCATTTAGCAGAGGACTTTTTTCTCTGATTCTATCAATGGTCAAAAGAACATTGTTTTTAATAGTTTGATTTACAAATGCTGTATTCGAAGAGTTGTGATCTCCTGAAATTTCACCTTCAGATTTTGTAACAGCTGGTTGAATGTTATCTAGTAGTGCAGTAATATTGCCAAGTTCTACGTGGTCACAAGCAGCTTTTACAGCACCACAGCTTTCATGTCCTAAAACAAAAACCAACTTACTCCCTGCAACTTTACAAGAGTATTCCATACTTCCTAGGATGTCTGTGTTTTCAAAGTTTCCTGCGACCCTAGCAACAAAAATGTCACCGATAGTTTGGTCAAATACTAGTTCTACAGGTACTCTAGAATCGATACATGATAATACTACCGCTTTTGGATATTGCCCGCCAACAGTTTGAGAAACCAATGCAGCTGTATCTGCAGTATTTGTTTTGTTTTCTACAAAACGAGTATTTCCGTTCATTAAATCTTGTAATACAGTATCTGCAGTAAGTGAATCCTGAACTTGTTTGTCTAATGCGTTATTGATATGTGTCATGTTATTTTTTTTATTGTTTTTTATGTTCTTTAATCCACTTCGTACAGTCATCAAAGTTTTTGAAAATTAGTTCTTGTGAAATCAAGTCTGGAATGATTCCAATGCGCTCCATCATATAGGCGGGTTGCTCTAATAAGCCTACAAACAATACTTTGATATTTTTTTTATTGAGTTCTTGTAAAACGTCTTCCATAGCGTATAGTCCAGATTGGTCCATATACTGCATTCTACCCAATCGAATAACTACCATCGAGGCAGTTGAAGGGATTTGCTGTGCCAAGCCGTGGAATTCACTTGTAGTACCAAAAAATAAAGGTCCTTTAATGTGCTTGATAATTACATTTTCTTTAAGCGCTTCTGGGAAGTTTTGTTCATCAGACCAGTTCTTTTCTTTCTTCAACGATTTTACATCAGAACGCGCTGCTGCAACATCTCCGATTTTTTTCATAAACATTAAAGAAGCAATCACCAAGCCAATTCCAACTGCATACACTAAATTCCAAAAGGTAGATAGCACCAATACAACGATCATAATGATTACTTCAGAACTTACTTTAAAAGGTCCAATTTTTGCATCACGTGGTAAATTAGGAATGGCTTTTAATCCTTTGTAATCCATCACTCCAATACCTACAGTAATTAGGATACCTGCGAGAACAGCTGCTGGAATTTTAGAAGCAATAGGTCCGAGTCCTAATAAGATAACCAATAGCATTACACCTGCTACCATACCAGATAATTTGGTCTTCCCTCCCGAGTTGATATTTACAACAGTTCTAATGGTAGCACCTGCTCCTGGGATTCCTCCAAAAACGGCAGCAATACTGTTACCAATTCCTTGACCAATTAACTCTTTATTTGGTTTGTGTTTCGTTTTTGTCATGTTATCTGCTACGACAGAGGTTAAAAGAGAATCAATAGCTCCTAATAACGCTAACGTCAATGCTGTAAAGATGTAAGGAGTTACGCTTCCTAGACTAAAATTAGTGAAGATTTCCATATTTGGAAGTGGAAATCCACCAGGTATTTCTTCAATAGGTCTGTAATCTAAGTCAAATCCTAGAGCAATACCTGTCATTACCACCAATGCCACCAATGTACTTGGTACAGCTGTAGTAATACGTTTAAATCCATAAATAATAATAATAGTTCCTAGTGCTAAAGCCAATGCTAGCCAATTGATATTTTGTAATGCCCTTGGTAACACTTTTAAAGTACCTAAAACTCCAGAAGCTTCTTTTCCGGCAAGTGTTCTAGCTTCTTTGAAACGATCTTGTTCTGTTAAGCCTTGGCCGTAAACAGCGGTATTTTTGAAGTCATCTATCGCTAAAAATTTATCTCCTTTCTTCGTCTTTATTTCGTTTAAAGATCGTGTTAAGGCAACTTCTTCTACTTGGGGTTTGAACTGTTCTACAAATGCGTTGTCTTCTTTTGCATAATATCCAACAGAAGGGAGTAGTTGTGTGATCAAAATGATAACTCCAATAGCGGTCATAAAACCAGAAACTACGGGGTAAGGAATATACTTTATGTATTTTCCTAAACCAATTGCTCCCAATCCAACCTGTAGCAGTCCAGCAAGTAAAAATACGGTTAATATAGTAGGCAGTGCTTTGCTAACATCTCCATCATTAGATGAGATGATACCTGCAATTACCACCATACTTACAGCGGTCATTGGTGCTGTTGGACCAGATATTTGTGTGTTTGTTCCTCCAAAAAGGGCAGCAAAGAAGGCAATGAATATAGCGCCATACAAACCTGCGCTTGGACCCAACCCGGAGCTTACACCAAAAGCTAATGCGAGAGGTAATGCTACAATACCGGCTGTGATACCGCCAAATAAATCTCCTTTAAGATTGCTAAATAAATTTTTCATTCGTGTTTGATTTTATACCTGCGTTTGTTTTGCAGATCGTGTTAAGTTAAGTATTTGAGTTCTTGAATAAGTAGCTTGTACTTATCGCTAGCTATTAGCCGTGTTTTTTTTTGGGGGGGTGTTGTAAACTCTAAGTGTCTAGAGTTGTACTGTTCTAATAAAGATTGGTAAGAAGGAAGAAAAGCGAGTGCAGAAGAGATGCGTGCCTTGTTAAAGGGCGACACAATATCTTGGTGCTGTTCTATTTCTTTTTCTTCTCCTTCAGATTCTTCGATGTCCGAATGCACTATTTTTTCAATAGAGCAGTCAGTACACGTATAGTTATCGTAAACATATACACTCACTTTTAATGATAGCATTAAGAGCAGCGCGATTTTAACTAATATGTTTTTCGTAAGTACAGTCAACTATAATTCCTTTAAAGCATCGGCAGAAATCCAACCTGTTTTTCCATCTGCTAATTTAATTTTTTTCCAGTTATCTACGCTATCTAAAATCATAATTTTTGTTCCTTCATGCAAAACAAATATTTCTTCAGAGTTTAGTGTTGGTGCGTTATTTACCGAAATTTTTGAGCTAAAAATGATTCCTGCCTTTATTTGTGCACTCTTTGTGTATTGCATATACGAAATACCTAGCGCAATGGCTAATAGGATGAAGGAAAGCATGCTCATTATAAAGTACATGCGCTTTCTGTTTGAAATTGACGATGCATAGAACAGTAAAAAGCATATAGCAGCTAAGAATGAGAAAACGATGGCCAGAATAGACCATTGCGTATGAGATAGTTTTTTAATGTAGTTGTTTTCTATTTTTTGTAAAAATGTTTTTGGTAACTCTTCAATCGTGTCAATGGTCATTCTTCTTGCAAACGTTAAATTGTTTGCAGCATCTTCGTTGAGTGGATCTAATTGCAGCGCTTTTTCGTAATAGTAAATTGTTGGGCCAACCTTATTGAGCTTATAATATGAATTCGCCATGTTGTAATACAACTCAGAGGAAACAGCGTTGCTTGCTTCGAGTTGTTTGTAGAGGTCTAGTGCCACTTCATAGCTGCCTTCTTTATACTGTTTGTTTGCTTTTTCAAACAGTTGTAATGTGTTCGTTTGCCCTAAAAGAAGTGAGCTAGCGAGTAAAAACAACAAATAACATACTTTTTTCATCTTTTTATAATTGTTTGTCTAGTGCAGTTATTACTTGTTTTGCTTTTTCAAACTCGTCATGCATCATAACATCGGTAGTAGGTGTATATCTCGCAAAATCACAGTCGTCTAAAACAGTAATAAATGCTTGTATGCTATTGTTGTTTACTTGTTTTAACTCTAGAACTTGTGTGATTTTAGCTTTGCTAATGTCTGAGGTTTCTATCTGTAGTTTTGCTTTTAAATAGTTGTGTAAGGCCTTTTCTAAGGCGATGTAAAATGCTTCTTTATTACCGAGTTGTTTTTTTGCTTCAGATAAATACTTCTTCGCCAACCTATCTGCTTTTCTCTGTTTTACACCAATAATATCATTATTTCTCTCTATTGTTTTGTTAAAGATGAAGATGCCTATTGGAATTGTTATTAAAGGTAGTAATAAGAGTATGTAAAATAGGTTCGATCCGGAAAAATCTTCTTGTGCAATTGGGCCAAGGCTTGTGGATGTTTGAATATATCTAAAGTTTGATCCTGTTATGGTAATGTCTTTTTTGATAGGATTCGTTGTGGTCTCTATAATTTCTTTTCCTTCTAATACATTCACATAAAGGTCTTCGGTGGTGATTGTTTTGTACCTGTCTTCTTTTAAACTAAAGAATGAAAAAGCTACTTTCGGAATCTTATATTTTCCTTTGTATTGAGGAACAATGGTATATAAGTCGTAAATAGTACCTCTTAAACCTGTTAACGTTGTTGTTATTTTTTCTTTATGCTCTGGAGTATAGACTTCGAGTTCTTTTGGTGTTATTATTGTCGGAATTTCGAAGAGCTTTAAGTTTCCTTTTCCAGAAACACTTACCTTGATTTGTGAAGATTCGTTCGCTTTTAAATCATTTCTACTCGCCGTAATGTTAAAATCATAATCGCCAACAGCTCCCGCAAAGTTCTCCGGCTTTCCTGCTAAGGGTAGTTCTTTTGCGGAGATGGTTCTTTTTGGCGATGAAAAGGTTTTTTGGATATTCCTAGTAATTGGGTTGCCAAAGAAATCGCCTCTTCCAGTAGGCACTCCTATTAAGATGTCCATTTTCATAGGTTCTATGCTAAGCTTTCCCGATTTTGTGGGGATGAGCAATGCCTTTTTAAGAACAATATATCGGTAGTTTTCTCCGTTGTACGTACCGTTCTTAATTTTGAGTGTCTTGATGTTTATGTCTTGATTCCAAAATCCATTATATTGCGGGCTTTCTATTACAGAAAAATCTTTTACCGAAATATTGTCGCTCACATACAACTTGTATTCTACATATATTCCTTGCCCTACATAGGGTTTGGATTTTGAAACTTCTGCAACCAAATGTACGTTTTGACTAGCAATATATTGCGGGTCGTTCGGGTCTTGTGGTATTTCAACAGCTTTCGATACAGTTACTTTAACGGTATTAGATTTTAGTTTTTCTCCATTGAGATCAATGGTTCCACCTGGCAGGGTATACGTTCCTATGTTATTAGGTTGCAGTATGTAGGTATATGATTGGGAAAATGTAACTGTACCGTTTATCCAAGATTGGTTTATAGACTGACTTGGACCAGCAACCACCTTAAAATTTTTAAAACTTGGAGGTGTAAAGTTGTCTGCTCCTTGCTTGTTAATAGAAAAAGTAATTTTCACACGCTCATTTACGCCAAGTTTGTTCTTGCTTACGCTCGTTGTAAACGTAGCTTGAGCAAGAATAGCTTGCGTAAAAAAAGTCAATGCAATGCAAAGATATGCTAGTGTTTGTCTCATAAATTTAAAGCTCAAAAATACTATCTTTTTTAGAATATTAAAAGAATGAAAAGGTTACCAATCTTTTTCTTGTTTTATCTTTTTGCCTTTCGCTTTTTTAACGTTCATCTTCTTTTGTGTTTTCTTTTCCTCGTTGTTTAAACTTTCTAATAGTTGTTTAA
>JBELDQ010000044.1:0-7175 GCA_042094215.1 Polaribacter sp.
ATGTAAAAATGCATTAAAACGCATTTTATACAAACCGTGATGGAATAATTACCTTAAGAAATAAGCGAGAAACCTTTGCACAAACAACACATAGTACTAAAGCAAAAAACAGCACCTTAAGGTACTGTTTTCTCTTTATATGTTATACTTTGTTTTACTACTCTAACTTTGATTACTCGTAGTCAACACTGGCAAGGAAACGATCGATAGCGGCATCTTGAATTATTTTTTATTCGAACACCAAAAAGAGCTAAAAAACCTATAAATCAAAGGCTAAAAGGCTTTTTGCTTATCTAAAGCTTTTACCATCCTTCTCACAATTCTCTTAGCTAGCTGATCGGGCTTCGTGTCTGGGCTTTCATTTGTCGCCCTTCCTTCAACCACAGCAACAGGTTTACCAAAGTTATCTTTTTTGGAGAAAATAGTTAAACGCAAACTCATTTCTGTAATATAATTAACACTTTTTGTAGTACTCACAGAACCAGATGAAGCGTTAGATTTATCTTTGTATGTTCCGGACCATCTTGATCTAGTTGAAGAGATAGATCTTTCTCTTTTTTCATTTACTGAAGAATACGCTGTGGCCGTGGTTCTGCTCATCGTAGCATCCGAAGAATCAATAACTTCAACTACGATTAAGGTTTGGATATTATTTGTATTTAGGGTACTTGCAAAAGTATCTTCAGATACTTCAGTGCCTGGAAGAAAAAAAGAATTGTACGATTTAATATTTGCTCCAGCATCAGAGAAGTATTCCAGCGTTTTACTCATCAATTTTGCCTTTGCTTCATCAAATGAAATGAGCGTGGCGCCTTCTATTGAGTGGTAGACGTCACCGTATTTATAGATTTTGTTACCAATTTTTTCTTGGGCCATCAAAAACGAAGGCAACACTAGTAGTACTAATAGTAGACGTTTCATAGAGTATTATTTACAAATTAAATTATGTTAAAACCCGCAAAACTTTTAATTAAATTTAGGGCTGTCAAAAATAACAAAATTTAGCGAAATACCGAAAAAAATAAATACTGATTTCAATATGAAAATAATTGGTTTGCAGATAGTTTCATTTTAAATAAAATTAAGAATACAGCAAAAGTTAAATTGAATTTAAAGTTACTGACTAAAGAAGAAATAAAGAAAATGTTTAAAAATTAACGGGGTACAACACCGGTAACCGTTGCTCAAGTCCCTAAACAACCTTTAAAAAACAAATAGCTCCTTTTAACGGCTTTTTATTTTTTAGCTGCGCTGTACGTCTTTCTTATGAATAACTTGTATGATTGAATGAATACAACATGGATTAGGTTTCGCATACTATGTCTCAGGGAAAATTGGAATAGAAATTATTTTACTTGTATATCACTAAAAAAAATATAATTTCGCTAGTGTATGAAATTTCTATTCGCGAAACTAAAGGGCTATTTAAAAGAACCTTATCCTTTTTATTACAGGGATCGAACGGCTGTATTGCTACTATTGCTTGGTATTTCGGTGCTTAGTTTTCTATTCTCCTTTTTTTTTGAACCTTTTGAAGTGAATAGAGCCGAGCATAAAATAAATGGACTATGGATTTTGGGGATTCATGCCTTTCTTCCATTCCCTATCACCTATGTGTACCTGCACATTTTAAATAGTCAAGTAAAAGATGAACAATTGTGGACTCTCGGAAAAGAAATCCTACAGTTGTCTGTTCTGTTGATATTTGTGGGTCTTGGTAGTTTTTTAATTCGGGATGTCATTTACACAAACTCCAACAATTGGTCTTTACACTATCTCGTAGAGGAAATTCAAAATTCATTTTTAATAGGATTTCTTTTACTCATAATTGTATTGCCACTAAATCTTGAGCGACTGATCAAGAAACATAGACATCACCTTAGAAGAATAAAAGCAACGCCCTCTTTTAGAACTGAGAATACCAACATTCACATACAAGGTACAGCAGCAAACGATGCTGTTTCGTTTCATCTTTCAGATTTTCTTTTTGCTAAAGTAGAGAGCAATTATACCGAGGTGTATTGTACTACTTCAGGAGCACTAAAAAAACACGTGCTCCGCATCACACTAAAGGAATTGCAAGAACAACTAAACTCGAGTTCAAAGTATGTACAGAAAACACATCGCTCCTATTTGGTCAATTTAAAAGCAATTGAAGAAATTACAGGAAATGCGCAAGGGTATCAACTGTCCTTGACAAATTGCCCACTCCTTGTGCCTGTTTCACGGGCAAACATCACCCTTTTTAATGCTGCATATGGTAAATTGTAGCTCTTTTACTGTGTATTTCGTCACTTTTCCTTGTTCGAAGTCACAAAATAAATAAGTCCATTCCTTTCCTGACTATGTTTGCAAACTCAAACAAAAAACGATAAGCATGACAAACAAAAGACGCTATGATTTAGATTGGTTGCGCGTAATTGCAATAGTAGCCGTATTTATACATCACATAGGCATGCCGTTCAACGGCGATGGATTCCATATTATGAATTCAGACTCGAGTAAGCTATTAGACGATACTATGGTTTTCTTTGAACAATTTAGATTGCCATTGCTGTTTTTAATTTCAGGTACAGGAACCCTATTCGCTTTCTCAAAAAGAACCTGGATTCAATTTGCAAAAGAACGAAGCTTACGCTTGGTCATTCCCCTTATTTTTGGAACTCTTTTTGTAGTACCTCCACAAACCTATTATGAACATATTGCTAACGATAGGTCATATTTTGACATCTACAAAGAGGGAGCTTTTGAAACCAATCATTTGTGGTTTATCGAAAACCTGTTTATCCTATCTATGCTGTTTATTCCTATCATTTTATTTCTAAAATCATCTTCATCAAATAGTATGATTCAAGTAGTTGATCGCATAATTTCAAAAAAATATGGGATGCTCTTGGGTGTGCTCCCTTTACTCTTCATTACGCTCGTTTTAAAGAAATGGTTTCCAGCAGATTCAAAAGATATCACAAACCTCTCATCTACTTTTTATTATGGATATTTCTTCCTAACAGGCATGCTCTTGGTTCGCTCCAAAAATAGCTGGCGAAATTTGGTCAAATTCAGAAGATTTCATCTCGTCGTGTTTCTAATAAGTAGTGTACTTTTCTATGGCTACTATTTGCTCCCAAACGAAATCATTGCGCCACATGTTTCTATTGCAAATAGATGGAATCTTTGGTATGTTGTCTGCGGTCTTGTTGGTTGGACTTTAGTTGTTACAGTGCTCGGTTATGCACACGTTTGGCTAAATAAACCAAGTGCCCTACTCAAAAAGTGTAATGAAGCGATTTATCCGTTTTATGTATTGCATCAAACCATCATTGTTGTAGTTGGATATTATGTTATTCAATTAGAAGTAGGCATTCCTAGCAAAATAATCCTATTAATGGTTACCTCTTTTCCAATAATACTGCTCATTTACAGGTATCTAATTTACCCTTTTAATCTACCAAGATTGCTATTCGGGATGAAGAAAAAGAAATCGATTGTACGGTAATACTTTTTACGATTATTTTCGTTTTTTCAGTTTTGTTTAACTTTTATATGAAATAGTTAAACATTTTGTATCTTTACCGCAGTAATTGATACAGATTTAAATACATATGATCCAAGAGAAAAAACCAGACAATGTTGTTTTTAATGAAGAAACACAAAAATACGATGCCGCATTAAAGCCCTACGCAACATCGGTAGGTGCACCCGTAATCACAACCACAGATACCATTGCTTGGAAAAATAGAAGTATTAAGAAAGTAAATCATAGCGTCAAAGCGAAGTATTTAGAACTAAAGGCAGCCTATGATGCCATGTTAGAAGAGTATGAATACAATAAGTTAATTTTCGATGCAAAGTTCTCTTTTGAACCCATCATAGGTCAGGTATATCATTTGTACAAGAGAGCAAATGGAGACACATTTTTATCAATTATAGCACCAGACGAATGCAACTTTAACTTTTTAGGAAGCTTTTATTTGAATGCAGATCAAATTTGGCAAAAAATTGATAAATAAGATGACAGCGCAGGTAGAACTTACGGCAATTCAATTGGATAGGATTATTGAGATGGCATGGGAGGATCGCACCCCCTTTGAGGCCATTCATTTTCAATTTGGTTTGGCAGAGAAGGATGTCATTAAACTGATGCGGGGCAATTTAAAGGCCAGTAGCTTTAAGCGCTGGAGAAAACGTGTGCATAGTGGCGTGAGTCAGAAACATCTGAAAAAAAGGAATCCAGAAATTACCCGCTTTAAATGTACGCGTCAAAGAGCCATCACCGGGAATAAAATAAGCAAACGCTAATGCAATTATTCGAAACTACAAATGGTTTTCCAACCTCATATGATGAGATTCTTCAGCGAGTTCGTGCAGTGAAACCAAGAACCTACGGAAAAACGCGTAATTTCATCAACGGAGCAGTCACCTATATTTCCCCCTATATTTCTAGGGGTATTATTTCAACAAAATTTGTCCTTTCTGAAGTATTAAATTCAGGTTTTAAACCCGCAGAAATAGAGAAGTTCATACAAGAACTTGCCTGGAGAGACTATTGGCAGCAAGTATGGATTGCGAAAGGAAATGCCATCAATCATGATGTAAAGCACGAACAAAAAAAAGTGTCCAATACCCAAATTCCGCAAGCAATTGTCGATGCAAATACAGGCATTGATGCTATAGATAGTGCCATTCGAGAGTTTTACAAAACGGGTTATTTGCACAACCATCTCAGGATGTACATTGCAGCCATTGCTTGTAATATGGGGCAAAGTCATTGGAAAACCCCTGCACAATGGATGTACTATCATTTGCTTGATGCAGATTGGGCAAGCAATGCACTGAGCTGGCAATGGGTTGCAGGAGCCAATGCCAATAAGAAATATGTTGCCAATCAAGACAATATCAATAAATACTGTTTTACGCAACAAAAAAACACCTTTTTAGACGTTCCTTACGCGGCCTTTGATGGTTTTGAGATACCCGATGTACTGCGAGAAACGACATCTTTTTCCTTGTCTACTACTTTACCAGAAGCGCAAGAAATTCTTGTGGATCCAAATCGCCCCACTTGCATTTATAATTTTTATAATTTAGATCCACTATGGAAGAAGGATCAAACTGTCAATAGAATACTTCTTTTAGAACCTTCGCACTTTCAGGCCTATCCTATCAGTGAGAATTCCATGAATTTCATGCTTGATTTTTGCCAAGAAAACATTCCGAATATGCAAGTATATACAGGAGATTTTGACACACTGGTAAGCGAGCATTCCTTGGGACATATACACTACAAAGAACATCCTCTCAATGCGCACTACAAAGGAGAAGAAACTCCGAGAGATTGGATGTTTGATGTGCAAGGCTACTACTCTTCTTTCTTTGGCTTTTGGAAAAAATGTAAAAAACAACTGAGGTATTGAAGAAACAAGCGACTCATATTGTTTGGTTGAAACGTGATATTCGTTCGCAAGATCACGAACCGCTTTTCAAAGCTGAGCGTGCTAACATTCCGTATCGGATTGTGTATCTATTTGAACCCTCATTAATGAGTGCGCCTGACACAAGTCTCAGGCATTTACAATTTGTCTATCATTCTATTTTTGCGTTGAATAGATCACTAGCTCCTTTTAATCGGACTGTAGAGGTGTTTTATGGCGAAGCTTTAGATGTTTTTAAACACTTGTCTCAAGCATTTGATATTCAGAGCGTTTTTACCTACCAAGAAAGTGGTACACAAAGAACATGGGAACGCGATAAAAAAGTAGTAGCTCTTTTTAAGGAACAGCAGATTCATTGGGAAGAATCTCAACGAGATGGTATTCTAAGAGGTATTAAAACAAGAACCAATTGGAACAAACAATGGCACCAAACAATGCACGCACCGGTGCTTCAAAACAACTATAGCAAATCAATAGAAAAAGCTCTTGACCACCCTTTTTTAATCCCAAAAAAATTAGAAAACCAACTGAGAGAATATCCGAAAGACTATCAGCCTGCAGGAGAATCTTATGCTTGGAAGTATCTACACTCCTTTACCAAACAAAGAGGGTTCAACTATCAAAAACACATCTCAAAACCTACAGAAAGCAGAATGGGATGCAGCCGACTCTCTCCATATTTAGCTTGGGGAAATTTAAGTATCAAACAAGTATTTCAATTTGTTGGCACCCACCCTAACGGCACAAAAAATAGCAATGCCTTTTCAGCAATGCTAACCAGACTCCATTGGCATTGTCATTTTATTCAAAAGTTTGAAGTGGAATGTCGGTATGAAACTGCTTGTATCAATAGAGGTTACGAGTTGTTAGCACATGAAAAAAATGACCCCTTTATCAAGGCTTGGAAAACAGGAACAACAGGCTATCCGTTAATCGATGCTTGTATGCGTTGCGTTGCACAAACCGGTTGGATTAATTTTAGAATGCGTGCGATGGTCGTTTCATTTCTCACGCTCAACTTAGACCAAGATTGGCGCGAAGGGGTGTACCATTTGGCACAGCAATTTTTAGATTATGAGCCAGGCATTCATTATCCACAGTTTCAAATGCAAGCAGGTACCACAGGAATCAATACCGTTCGTTTGTACAATCCCGTCAACAACTCAGAGAAACATGATCCCAATGGGCTATTTATTAAGAAATGGGTCCCTGAACTACAGGCTGTTCCTGTAGCGTATATTCATGAACCTTGGACCATGTCTTCGCTTGAACAATTGTTTTGTGAGGTTCAGATAGGCAAAGACTATCCATTGCCCATTGTAAACCTTCAAGAAAGTGCCCGGGCGGCAAGAGCTAAAATTTGGGGACATAAAAAGCATCCTGAAGTTCAAAAAGAAAAAATTCGCCTGTTACATACACATGTCAACAGAACGCACAACAATTTGCATTAACTAACGCTACTATTTAACCATGAAAAAACAACATCTGCCCGAAAAAATTTGCATTGTTTGCGAGCGTCCTTTTACCTGGCGAAAAAAATGGGCAAGAGATTGGGAGCATGTAAAGTTCTGTAGTGAACGCTGTCGAAGAAATAAATAAACTCATGAAGCACATTAACCTCATATTTCCACATCAATTATTTGAAAAATCTCCGCTGTTAGAGATAGATGCTCCTTTTTATTTTGTGGAAGAGCACTTGTTTTTTAAACAATATCCTTTTCACAAACAAAAAATAGCCTTTCA
>JBELDQ010000044.1:7275-8378 GCA_042094215.1 Polaribacter sp.
AAATACCATCAAACAAGCTTTTATACAGAGCAACGAAAAAAGAGAAATATACTGCTACAATCGAATGGAAAACCAACAGGAGACAAATGGACATTCGATACGGAAAACAGGAAAAAATATCCGGCAAAAAAAACACCGCCGCATGTTCAATTTCCAGATATAGATAGCTATTATGAGGAAGCTAAAGTGTATGTAGAAAAACACTTTTCTCATCATTTGGGAAGTCTTACAGATTATCCATTATACCCAACATCTTTTCAATCCTCACGCGATTGGTTAGCGCAATTTTTTGACCAACGTTTTATGGAGTTTGGTACTTATGAAGATGCCATTGTTGCGGAGAATTCCATTTTGAATCACAGTGTGATCTCTCCGATGTTGAACACAGGATTGCTCACACCGAAAGTTGTTATTGATGCTTGTTTGTCGTATGCAGTAAAACACGACATTCCTATCAATTCTACAGAAGGTTTTGTGCGTCAAATCATTGGATGGAGAGAATTTATTCGTGGTATCTATGAGGCAAGAGGAAGCGAAGAACGCACCACTAATTTTTGGAAATTCAAAAAGAAAATACCGGCTTCCTTTTACGATGGTACTACAGGTATCCCTCCTATTGACAAGACGATTAAAAAGCTTTTAAAAACGGGCTATTGTCATCACATAGAGCGCTTGATGGTCTTGGGTAATTTTATGATGTTGTGTGAGTTTGATCCCGATGAAGTGTACCGATGGTTTATGGAGCTTTTTATAGATGCCTATGACTGGGTCATGGTGCCAAATATTTATGGCATGAGTCAGTTTTCTGATGGCGGTCTGATGGCAACAAAACCCTACATAAGTGGTAGTAATTATTTGATGAAAATGAGCAATTATAAAAAAGGTCCATGGCAAGAAACCTGGGATGGGCTTTTTTGGCGATTTATGGATACGCATCGCGATTTCTTTTTGTCCAATCCAAGACTAGGGATGTTGGTTCGCATGTACGATAAAATGCCTACTGAAAAGAAAGAAAAACACGCACAAAACGCAGCAATCTATTTGCAATCTATAGAGAACTAGGCTGCGTGGTGTTTCTTTTGCAGTTGTATGATTTTCAGCGC
>JBELDQ010000044.1:8478-12341 GCA_042094215.1 Polaribacter sp.
ATCACAAGCCTTCCTATGGAAACCCATGGTTTTATTTTTATAAAATCAATGCTAATGGCCTCATCATGGGTGTTGGCATTCCATGCATTAAAGCATCTGCCCATTACCATTGTCACACCAATTCGTTCTGCAGGTCCTTTTTTTACCTTTATAGGTGCTATTTTAATTTACAATGAACAACCTACTTTTTTGCAATGGATGGGGTTTATATGTATTATTTCTTCAGTAGTGCTCTATTCTAGAATCGGAAAGAGAGAAGGAATTAATTTTAAACGAAATAAATGGATTTTCGCGATTATTGCGGCTACCTTTTTAGGGTCTTCAAGTGGCTTGTATGACAAGTTTTTAATTCAAAACCTAGCGCTGAATCCACAGACCTTGCAGTTTTGGTTTTGCTTTTACACCCTGCTTATTTTACTCGTTATTTTAGGCATTACTTGGTTTCCAAAAGCAGAGAAACGCAAGAATTTCAAATGGCGTTGGACCATTCTAGCGGTTGGAGTATTGCTACAAGCAGCTGATTATTTTTACTTTAAAGCCTTGCAAGATCCAGAAGCACTTATCATGCTGTTATCTGCCATTAAACGCAGTCAAATACTGATTGCTGTGGTGATTGGAGGATTGGTCTTTAAAGAGAAGAACAAACGAAAGAAACTGATTCCTTTAGCAGGAATTATGATTGGAGTATTTTTAATTTTATATGCTTAAACCCGTCTGTTTGCTAATAATGGTGGTGGTTCTCCGTTAAAAGGGTTGGCTCTATTAATGGTTCTTGCTCCCATGCCTACTGCTCTAATAACAGCGCGGTCTCCATGTTTTTCTCGCATTTTATCCATTGCTTTGTACAAGTTCAATACTTTTTGATTGTCTTCAAATAAATTGACCTGATGTCCGCCATACACCAAATTACTAAACCGAACACCAATCAAACGCACCAACAACCTTTTTTGATAGAGGCTTTTATACAGTTCTAATACAATGGGTAAAATAGTGTCATCTGAAGCACTATAGGGAATGCTCTTTTGTTTGGTATAGGTTTGAAAATTAGAATATCGTATTTTAAATGTAATACAAGAAGCCAACTTATTGCCTCTACGCAATTGAAAAATAAGGTTCTCTGCCATGGCAATAATGATTCCTTTTAGTTTCACGATGTCTGTTGTATCCTTATCAAAAGTTCGCTCTGTAGAAATCGATTTTCTTTCTTGGTGTTTGATAACGGGTGTGTTGCATATACCATTTGCCTTTTTCCAAATAGTAGCTCCCTGTTTTCCAAAGACCTTTGTCATCATATGAATTGGCATTTCTTGTACTGTTTGAATGCGTTTGATGCCTAAATCGCATAATGAGGTATAGGTCTTCTCTCCTACCATCGGAATTTTACGAACAGATAATGGCGCTAAAAAATGTTTCTCCTTACCTGAATTGATTCGAATCTCATTATTGGGTTTGGCTTCTCCGGTAGCGATCTTAGAAACTGTTTTATTGATTGAAAGGCCAAAAGAAATAGGAAGTCCTGTTTCTGTAATTATTTTTTTTCTTAGTTCAGAGGCCAATTGATGACAACCAAAGAATTTATCCATGCCGGTTAAATCAATGTAAAACTCATCTATCGAAGATTTTTCATACAATGGTACTGCATCTGCTACCACTGCTGTTACTAATTTAGAAAATTTTGTATACACTCCAGAATTGCCTCTTAGCACCACTGCTTCAGGACACAATTGCTTTGCCATTCGCATAGGCATGGCAGAATGTACTCCAAATTTTCTAGCTTCATAACTGCAAGAGGCCACAACACCTCTATCAGAGGTCCCTCCAATAAGTACAGGTCTGTTATTCAATCGACTGTCTATCAATCGCTCACAAGACACAAAAAAAGTATCTAAATCCATATGTACAATTGAGCGTTCCATTTTATAAATCAATGTGTTTAGTGGTACTTTCTGCATACCTTGGGTCTTGTATAATGGACAGTTTTTCCATCTTTTCAACGGCAATACTAACACAGTCAAACTCTTGCGTAACCTTCCCTGTAATTTGATAAATCCCTCGTCCTCTAAAAGGAAAATCTCTTGCTATTTTAGGAAAGTGTACGGTATCTATATGATCTCCTTTCGTATCTATAAAAGTACCAAAGTACATCAGATCTCCTTTTGAGGTTGTTGTGCGTTTTGCCGTTACATAATAGCCATAAACAGTTACCAATTTTGCTTCGTGCTCTAGAAGGTCTTTAGCGGCAATTTTTTCCTCTATGGGATCTGTTAAGAGTAAAAAAGGACTGCATAAAGAGAACCCATAGTACTCAATCTCATCAAAAGCATCTTCCAAAGGGTTTGAAAGTAATTTTGGTGTTTTATAGGTGATTTTTTCTGATCTAAACAAGGTGTTAACCTGTTCTTCTAGTACTACTTTATGTACCTTCATATGTGCTTCCCAAAGCAATTCTCTTTTGTTTCTTTTGGTAAAAGCAAAAGCATTTACTTTAATGAGAAGCACGAGTTGTTGCAGCCCTATTGGTACTCTATTGATAAAATCATCCAAGCTTAAGAAGCGCCCATTTAAAGTCCTTTCTGCCACAATTTTTTGAGCGTTCTTAGCTTCAAAAGCATGCAGCATCATAAAGCCTAAATAAATCGTATTCCCAGCAATAGCATTCACATATTGAGAGGCATTGACCGTTACTGTATGTATGGTTGCTCCATGCATTCTTGCTTCGTGTATGTAATATTCTGGTCTGTAAAATCCACCGTGATTGTTAAGCGTAGCGACCATATATTCTAACGGATAATAAGCCTTTAGAAATAAACTTTGATAACTCTCTACAGCATAGGAAGCAGAGTGCCCTTTAGCGAATGCATAGCCTGCAAAACTCTCTATTTGCCTCCATATTTCGTGTGTTACTGTAGCTGTATGTCCTTTATTTTTACAATTCTCAAAAAAGGTGTTTTTCACTTTTAAAAAAGCTTCTCTAGATCTACATTTACCACTCATCCCTCTGCGTAACAAATCTGCTTCTGCCAAATTGAGTCCTCCAAAATAATGAGCTACTTTAATCACATCTTCCTGATATACCATTACACCATAGGTTTCTGGCATGATTTTTAACAAGATGGGATGTGCCTCTTTTCTTTTCTCTGGATATCTATAACGCTTGATATACTCTTGCATCATTCCAGATTTAGCAACACCGGGTCGAATCACAGAACTGGCAGCAACCAAGCCCAAATAATCGTTTACTTGTAGCTTTTTAAGTAGCATACGCATGGCAGGAGATTCCACATAAAAGCACCCAATAGCGCTCGCGCTTTTTAAGAGTTCCTTAATTTTTAAATCTTGCTTAAACCGCTTGATGTCATGAATGTCTATTGGAGGCTGTTCTGGATGATTGTACCCAACAATAGTTACAGCTTCTCGTATTTTTCCAAGTCCACGTTGACTTAAAATATCAAATTTATACAAGCCAATCTCTTCTGCGGTCACCATATCAAACATGATGGTAGGAAAGCCCTTTGGAGGCATAAACGTAGCACTGTATGTATGCAATGGATTTTCAGAAATAAGAATGCCTCCTGGATGAATTCCTAAATAATTTGGAAACCCTTGAATGTATTGACTGTAAATTAAGACCAACCTAGACATTTGGTCTAATTGATTCGGTTGAAAATTACGACTAGACAGCTTGTCTATTTCAAATTTAGGCAAGCCAAATACCTTTCCTAGTTCTCTTACAGAAGCCTTGTATTTAAAGGTGTTGTAGACCGTTATTAAAGAGGTGTTTTTGAATCTAGTAAATATAAAATTCATAATATCATCTCGATCTCTCCAAGAGAAATCAAGATCAAAATCGGGTGGGTTTGTTC
>JBELDQ010000045.1:0-12210 GCA_042094215.1 Polaribacter sp.
CCAACATATTCACCAAACCATGTATTGTCATCTTTCCATGCTCTGTTAATATTGATCGCTGTAAAACGTGTATCATATGAATCTCCAGCATCTTCTGAAGTCATGTACCCACGTACAAAAAAGTTTTTCCCTTTGAATTCTAACTTGTGTTGCTCCATAAAGAAGCCTTTGATATTGTATCGGTTCAATCCTTGGTAGATCGTATTTCCAATACCGTACTTCGAGTTCCAAATAATTTCTAAACGGTCATTCCCCCATGGTCGGTAGTTTAAAGAAGCTCCAAACTTCATACTCTTCGCATCATAGGTCATTAAGTCTACTTCATCATATCCCCCTCTACTTACATTCATGCTTGGTACTAATGCATCTGAACCTGCAGGAAGAACTCCAAGACCAATTAACGCACCTGCAACACCTTTTATATTGGTAGAAACCTCATCACCATACACATTCAAACCATCATAATTCAAATCAGAGTTACGATCTCCTGCTGCATACTTTCCATTTGCTGTATTTCTGTAATCAGTAGCATGCCACTCTGTTCCTTTTAAATAGGACAAGGTTGCCTTTGCAGCAAACTTATCAGAAAATGCATGTGCCATACGAATTCCAACATCATAATAGTTATTATCTCCTGCTGCTTCCTGACTAGTGATTCCTGACTTTGCTACAACGCTAATTCCTTGATCATCAAATGGATTTTTACTCGTCATAAACATGATTCCGTTAAAAGCGTTTGCACCATATAATGCAGAAGATGCACCAGGCAATAGCTCTACTGTTTTTATATCTAATTCAGACATCCCTAACAAGTTCCCTAGAGCAAAGTTTAAAGCTGGTGAAGCATTGTCCATTCCGTCTACCAACTGCATAAAACGTGTATTTGCAAATGTTGCAAACCCACGCGTATTTACAGATTTAAAAGTCAAACTATTCGCGTTTACATCGACACCTTTCAAATTTTCTAATCCGTCATAAAACGAAGGAGAAGATGTATTTCTAATTGCTCGAATGTCTAATCTTTCTACAGTCACTGGAGATTCCATTAAACGCTCTGGTGTACGAGAGGCAGAAACGACAACCTCATCTAGAGAAGTCGCATTTTCTACCAAAGCAGCAGATACAACTTGATTGTTTTTCGTAATTGCCACTTTCAATGTTTCGAAACCTAGCATAGAAACTTCTATGTTAAAAGGCGGCACATCCGTTACATTTAACACAAAATTTCCGTCAAAGTCAGTAGTTGTCCCTACCGATTTCCTTTCAACTTTAATATTGGCACCCGGCAAAGGGTCTCCATTAACATCTGTAACTGTCCCTGTGACCGAGGTCTGGGCGAACATCATTACACTGCTAAACATTGCAAAAGCAACAAGTAATAGTTTTTTCATAATTTAAAATGTTTGTTATCTAACGTGCAAAGTACAATCATTTTTTGAATATCCCAATAAACACTAGTAAAAATTAGACCTTTCAAAAGAAAGTAGTGCCTTTTTTATCAATTTAACACCTATTCATTCTTCGTTAAAAAAAATCTTGGTCAGATAATCGCAAGTTGTACCTTTGTAAAAATATTTTTTCATTGGAAATCATCCATTCTCTTGCGAACTATCACCACACAGAAAAAACAGTTGTCACCATTGGCACTTTTGATGGCGTTCACATTGGTCATCAAAAAATAATTGACCAACTTGTAACTTCTGCACAACAGAGCAACCAAAAATCAGTAGTACTCACTTTCTTTCCACATCCAAGAATGGTATTGCAAAAAGAGGCTTCTATTGAACTGATCAATACCATTGAGGAAAAAGCAGCGCTTTTGGCCAAAACAGGTCTAGATTATTTGGTTATTCAACCTTTTAGCATCGAATTTTCTCGACTAACAGCGCTAGAATTTGTACGATCTATTTTAGTGAATCAACTCAACACCTCTCAACTCATTATAGGGTATGACCATCATTTTGGAAAAAACAGAGAAGGGAACCTAGAACAGCTCACAGAGTATAGTCATTTATACGATTTTACCGTTCAAGAAATCCCTGCCCAAGACATCAATGAGGTTTCTGTTAGCTCAACAAAAATTCGCAAAGCACTTGCTGAGCGTAACATTAAAACAGCCAACAACTATTTAGGGTATAATTATATGCTCACCGGAAAGGTAGTCACAGGCAAAAAACTAGGCAGTAAAATAGGCTATCCTACGGCAAATATCGCCATAAAAGAAAACTATAAACTTATTCCAAAAACAGGAGTATATGTGGTAAAGTCAAACATTAATAGCGCTGTTGTTTTGGGGATGATGAACATTGGCTTTCGACCAACAATAGAGGGAAAACATCAAACCATTGAGGTGCATTTTTTTGATTTCAACGAAAATCTTTATGATCAAATCATAACTATTGAGGTGTTATACTTTCTAAGAGAGGAAGCGAAATTCACTTCAGTAGAGAAGCTAACTTCTCAGTTAAAAACGGATCAATTAAACGCACTGGCCTACCTCCAAAACAATCTTTAATATAGATTGGTAGATTGTCGCTGTTCCTGTATCTTTGCTCTTCTTAAAAATTTAAAAAGATGTTACAAGTTCAGTTTATTAGAGAGCACAAACAAACGGTTTTAGACGGTTTAGCAAAGCGTAATTTTGCCAATGCAGCAGCAATTATTGAAGACGTTTTGACTTTTGACGAAACGAGAAGGGCGACACAAACCCAACTAGATAACATACTCGCTGAATCTAATAAAATATCGAAAGAGATTGGACAACTTTTTAAAGCCGGAGAAGCAAAAAAAGCAGGCGTTTTAAAAGAAAAAACCACCCAGTTAAAAGAGCAATCTAAAGAAGTAACAACGCAATTAAATGCAATAACTTCACAATTACAAGAATTGTTATTTCAAATTCCGAACATTCCGCATAGCTCTGTAAAAGCCGGAAGTTCTGAAGAGGATAATGAGAACATATTTAGTGAAGGCACAATTCCTGATCTTGGCAAAAATGCGCTCCCACATTGGGAACTTGCAAAAAAGTACGACATTATTGATTTTGAAGTAGGAACCAAAATCACAGGAGCAGGGTTCCCTGTATATAAAGGCAAAGGAGCTCGCTTACAGCGTGCTTTGATCAATTATTTTTTAGATAAAAACATTGAAGCCGGCTACAAAGAATATCAAGTTCCTCATTTAATTAATGAAGCATCAGGTATTGGCACTGGTCAATTACCCGATAAAGAAGGGCAAATGTATCATGCCGGTGTAGACGATTTGTACTTAATCCCGACAGCAGAGGTTCCTATTACCAATATGTTTAGAGGCAATTTGTTAACCGAAAGCGAACTTCCTATTACCTGTACAGGATACACACCTTGTTTTAGAAGAGAAGCTGGTTCTTATGGAGCTCATGTAAGAGGACTTAACCGACTGCATCAATTTGATAAAGTAGAAATTGTAAGAATAGAACACCCAGACAATTCATACACTGCTTTAAACGGCATGGTAGAGCACATCAAAGAGATTTTACGTGAATTGAAATTACCGTATAGAATTTTACGCCTATGTGGAGGGGATACCGGATTTACAGCTGCTTTAACCTTCGATTTTGAAGTGTTTTCAACAGCTCAAGACAGGTGGTTAGAAATCAGCTCTGCCTCTAACTTTGAAACCTTTCAAGCGAACAGGTTAAAACTGCGTTTTAAAAACAGCCAAGGAAAGAGTCAGCTGGCACACACCTTAAACGGAAGCTCTTTAGCGCTACCTCGTGTATTGGCAGGGATCCTAGAAAACTACCAAACGGAAGATGGAATTGACATTCCAGAAGTTTTAATTCCGTATTGTGGGTTTGACAAGATTAACTAAACAAGCGATTGCTTTGATAGCTATTAAAAGTAAGTTTCTACACTATGGAAACTTACTTTTTTAGTTTGCAGCAACCGCAAGCATCAATCTTTTGTACTTGTTCATTTCTAATAAGGCATTTAAATAAGCCGCTATCTGTCCGTTCTGCATATAAGCTTTCGAGTTGCTTTTTGCTGCTTCGTATTGTTTCGTTAATTCGTTCATCTTGTTGTTAATTTGTTAGTTCGTTTATCTATAAGACAATTTTCGTGCCAAAATGTTACAATGGCTTTTGAGAAAACTCCCTATTTAATATAAATTTAACGTTCTTGTTCTTATCTTTGAAAGGAATGAA
The DNA here is from genome assembly GCA_042094215.1 of Polaribacter sp. Classification (GTDB taxonomy): domain Bacteria; phylum Bacteroidota; class Bacteroidia; order Flavobacteriales; family Flavobacteriaceae; genus Polaribacter. The sequence goes on from JBELDQ010000045.1 coordinate 4,184, forward strand.
AAAAGGGCTCTTCATATTGTGTATCATACTTTTCCAAGTAGGTTTTAGTCAAAATAACTATGTTTTGGCAGAGCGTTATTTTAATGACGGGGCCTTTGAAAAAGCGACAATTCTCTTTGAAGAGTTGTTTAAAAAAAATCCAAACAACACAACTTACCTAAAAAAACTAATCAGTTCTTATCAAGAAAATGGACAATTCACAACTGCAGAAAACCTTCTCAAAAACAAGCTAGCAGCCAACCCAAATCAAAGCTATTTATTGGTCGAAATAGGCTATAATTACGATCGACAACATCAAAAAGAAGCAGCAATTCTATATTATAAAAAAGCCCTTGCCGCCATTGACAAAAATCCAGCTTTGGGTGGTTTTATTGCGCGACTCTTTAAACAAAATACGTTGTTAGAGTATGCCATTTCTGCCTACGAAAAAACCATGTCTTACAACCCGAATGCCAACTATCAATTTTTAGTTGCGCAAATTTATGGAGAGAAAGGATCTTTTAATAAAATGTTCGATTCCTATGTTCAGTTGCTCGACAAAAATGAAAACTACCTCACCACGGTGCAACGCTATGCCAGCAGATATATCACAGAAGACAAATTCAACGAGAAAAATAGTGCATTTAAAAAAGCACTGATTAAAAAGTCTGTAAGCAATCCAAAAGATGTTTGGAATATATTATTAAGTTGGCTGTTTACTCAACAAAAAGAATACAACAAGGCGTTCATTCAAGAAAAAGCCTTGTTCAACCGCAATCCACAAAACAGCAGATCTATTTTAGATTTAGGACGTACTGCTTTTGAAAACAAGGACTACGAGAGTTCAAAGACCTGTTTTGAGTTCATTATTGCCAACAGCCCCTCTAAAGAAGAGATATTGACCGCACATCTGTATCGCATACATATTGCCATTGCTCAAGACGAACCAACTATTGATGCGATGTTCAATGCCCTTTATACCACCTATAGTAAAAAGAGCGCTACCTTAAAGCTACAACTAGCACAAGCAAATTACTTGACATTTATTAAGAGTCAACCGGAACTTGCAATTGCAATTTTAGAACATGCTTTGCAAATCGCTCCTTCGAAATTTCAAAAAGCAGCCATCAAAATTCAGCTAGGTGAAGTACATGTGTTTACAGGCAATTACAACAAGGCATTGATTTACTTCTCTCAAGTACAAACAGGTATCAAGAATCATCCTTTGGCGCAACAAGCAAGATTTAAAGTTGCACAAACTTCATTTTTTAAAAATGATTTCAAATGGGCCTTCGCACAGCTTAAAGTTCTGAAATCATCTACAACACAGTTGATTGCAAATGATGCGTTAGATTTATTTTTAACCATTTCAGACAATCAGGTAAAAGACTCCATAGACACCGGCTTAAAGCGTTATGCAACAGCAAGCTTATTGGCTTTTCAAAACAAAAACAAACAAGCTCTTGACACCCTGAAACATATAATAACAACATATAAAGGGCAAAATATTGAAGATGAAGCGCTGTATAAACAAGCCCAACTATTTTCTAAAACAAATGCTTTTAACAGAGCAATTGATTCGTACTCACAAATCATAGCACTAGATGCAGAAGGAATTTTTGTAGACGATGCCATCTATGATATCGCCGAAATCTATTTTTATCAATTAAATAATACAGAAAAGGCATTAGAATATTATCAAAAGATTATTTTTGACCATCCTTCGAGTATCTATTTGGTTGACGCTAGAAACAAATACAGAAAACTAAGAGGAGATACAATTCATTAACCATGTGCAAGGTTAAAAATGATACAAGAATTTGTTACATTTAAGCATTGCCAAAATTTTATAAAAAAAGCAACATGTACATATACAATGTCACGTTAAGTATTGATAAGAGTATTCATACCGAATGGCTTGAGTGGATTCAAAATCACATTCCAGAAGTATTGGCTACGGGCACATTTATTTCAGCCAAATTAACACAGGTTTTAATTGAGGAAGAAATGGGTGGCGTTACCTACTCTGTGCAATACACAGCCAACTCAAGAGAAGATTTAGAACGCTACTACAAAGAATATGCAGACAACTATAGAAGCGAAGGGGTGAAAAAGTTTGGAGATAAGATGTTGGCCTTCAGAACAGAATTAAAAGTTGTAAATGAGTTTTTTTCGAATCAAGTAAAAAATTAAGGATGAGTGTTAGAGCTAAGAAACATTTAGGGCAGCATTTTTTAACAGACGAAAGCATTGCAAAAAATATTGCCGATGCTCTTACTGAAAATGGATACAACCATGTGCTAGAAATTGGTCCTGGAATGGGAGTTCTAACAAAGTATTTACTCGAAAAAAAACCGAAAGTAACCGTGATGGAGTTAGACACTGAATCGGTTATCTACCTCAATGAAAGTTTTCCTTTAGAGCATATAAAATTAGACACTAGTAAAGAAAAATTTACGGTGCTTGAAGGCGACTTTTTAAAGCATCAAATCGCAACACTTTTCAACGAAGAACAGGTTGCCATTATTGGAAATTTTCCTTACAACATTTCTTCTCAAATTGTTTTTAAAGCTATTGAAAACAGAGCCTTTGTACCAGAGTTTTCTGGGATGTTTCAAAAGGAAGTTGCTCAAAGAATTGCTGAAAAAGAAGGAAGTAAAGTCTACGGAATCCTATCTGTACTTACCCAAGCATTTTACGATGTAGATTATCTATTTACCGTACCACCAAATGTTTTTAATCCACCTCCAAAAGTAGATTCGGGAGTTATTCGCTGCATTCGTAAAGAAAACTATACGCTTCCTGTTGATGAAAAATTGTTTTTTAGGGTTGTGAAAATGAGTTTTAATCAACGAAGAAAAATGCTTCGCAGCAGCTTAAAATCATTCAATCTTTCGGATTCCTTAAAAGAAGACCCTATATTTGCCATGCGCCCCGAACAGTTATCGGTAGAAGCATTCATTCATTTGACCGCAAAAATAGCAGCCAATGGCATTTAAAATTAGCAAAGAACTTTTAGAAAATGTCGCATTATACATCGAAAATGGCAATGATAATGCGCTGTCATCCTTGTTTGCAGAAATGCACCATGCCGACATTGCAGAAATTTTAGACGAACTTTCTTTTGACCAAGCAGTCTATATCATCAAACTATTAGACAGTGAGACCACTTCTGAAGTATTGATGGATGTAGATGACGATGTCCGTGAAAAAATATTAAAAAACCTATCTGCCAAGGAAATTGCCGAAGAAATTGATGAGCTAGACACAGATGATGCTGCAGATATTATTGCCGAGCTTTCTGATGAAAGGAAAGAAGCAGTAATGTCTGAAATTGATGATGAAGCCCATGCAAAAGACATTGTAGACCTTTTAAGGTATGACGAAGATTCTGCCGGAGGGTTAATGGCTAAAGAATTGGTAAAAGTCAATGAAAATTGGACGGTTCTAAAGTGTGTAAAGGAAATGCGTACACAAGCCGAAGAAGTGACACGTGTGCATTCTATCTACGTTGTAGACGATAGTGGAAAACTAAAAGGAAGACTGTCTTTAAAAGATTTATTAATTGCATCTACGAGAACTTCTATTTCTGAAGTATACATTCCTAAAGTTGATTTTGTAAAAGTAAATGATGACGCAGAAGACGTCGCTAATATTATGCGTAAATACGACCTAGAAGCCATTCCTGTTGTGGATGAATTGGGCATTCTGGTAGGTAGAATTACCATTGATGATATTGTCGACGTAATCAAAGAAGAAGCAGATAAAGATTACCAATTAGCAGCCGGTTTAACAGAAGATGTGGAGGCCGATGATAGTATTGCTCAATTGACACGTGCAAGATTGCCTTGGTTATTTCTAGGCCTCATTGGAGGGGTCGGAGCTTTCTTAATTATGGAAGGCTTTCAAGATATTTTTAGTGAAGACACTATCTTGTTCTTTTTTACGCCTTTAATTGCCGCCATGGCAGGAAACGTAGGTGTACAATCTTCTGCAATTATTGTACAAGGACTTGCCAATGACGATGTCAAAGGAAGTATCAACAATCGCTTGATTAAAGAAATGTTACTAGCCGCCTTGAACGGCTTTATTCTAGCAATTTTCTTATTTCTTTTTATTTGGTTTTACAATGGAGAAGGTCAAAAAGCATTCGCTATTTCTATTTCTTTGATTGTCGTTATTATTGTTGCTGGATTGATTGGCACTTTTATTCCGTTGTTCTTAGACAAACGCGGCATAGACCCTGCGATTGCAACGGGACCATTTATCACAACAAGCAATGATATTTTTGGAATCCTCATTTATTTTTGGATTGCCAAACTCATCATTGGCATGTAAATTAGGATCGCAATTTTGTAAACAAGTCCCAAAGAACAACACCACAACTTACCGAAATATTTAAAGAATGCTTTGTCCCCAGTTGTGGAATTTCGATACACATATCAGAAGCAGACACCACTTCTTGTTGCACCCCTTTCACTTCATTTCCCAATACGATGGCATATTTTTGATTTCGCTCTGGTGTAAATACATCTAACATGGTACTCTGCTCGGCTTGTTCAACAGAAAGCACTTTTACTTGGTCTTCTTGCAATTTTTTAACAAGCGTTAGTGTATCTTTTACATATTCCCACGTTACCGATTCTGTAGCTCCCAGTGCCGTTTTATGAATTTCTTTATGCGGAGGTGTAGCTGTGATTCCGCAGAGGTAAATCTTCTCAATTAAAAAAGCATCACTTGTTCTAAAAACAGCACCTACATTATTTAAACTTCTAATATTATCAAGTACGACAATCAAAGGTGTTTTAGACACTTCTTTGAAGGCATCAACGGTGATTCTACCCAACTCGCTATTTTTTAGTTTTCTCATAAAAAGTTCTATCTTTAAAACCGAATAATTATATTCGCAAAACTAATTTAAAATTCCGAAAACTTGGCAAAAAGCAAACCAAAAAAGGTCACCCCTTTAATGAAGCAATACAATGCCATCAAGGTAAAATACCCTGATGCCATGTTATTATTTCGGGTGGGAGATTTTTATGAAACCTTTGGCGAAGACGCGAAGAAAGCTGCGGAGGTTTTAGGAATTATATTAACCAAACGAGGAGCGGGGAGTGAGAGTGAAACGGCATTAGCGGGGTTTCCGCATCATTCTTTAAACACCTATTTACCAAAATTGGTCAAAGCTGGAATGCGTGTCGCGATTTGTGATCAGCTAGAGGACCCTAAAATGACCAAAACCATCGTAAAACGAGGGGTAACGGAATTAGTGACACCCGGGGTTGCCCTGAACGATGAAGTACTACAATCTAAAACTAATAACTTTTTAGCGGCAGTTCACTTCGGTAAAAAACAGCTAGGAATTTCCTTTTTAGATGTCTCTACGGGCGAATATCTAGTTGCAGAAGGCAATGAGGAATACATCGATAAATTATTACAAAACTTCAGCCCTAGTGAGGTATTGGTTGAAAAAAAACACAAGCAGCAGTTCTTTGAATTGTTTGAAAATCGTTTTTATACGTTTTATTTAGACGATTGGGTTTTCCAATCAGAATTCGCACAAGAATCTTTAGAAAATCACTTTGATGTGCGAAGCCTTAAAGGATTCGGAATTGCCAATTTACCGGAGGGAGTTACAGCTGCTGGAGCGGTGTTACACTATTTATCAGAAACACAACACAAACAGCTATCTCATATTCAAAACATCTCTAGAATTGCAGAAGACAACTATGTATGGATGGATCGGTTTACGGTTCGGAATTTAGAATTGTACCATGGAACCTCTGTGAATTCGGTAACACTCTTAGACATTATTGACGCTACGATTTCGCCTATGGGCGGACGCTTATTAAAGCGCTGGTTGGCATTGCCGCTCAAAAACAAAGAGGCGATAGAAAAACGCCATGAAACTGTGAAGTATTTCATTGATTCAGAGGAATTCTTTGAATTAACTAGCTATCAGCTAAAGCAAATTAGCGATATAGAACGACTCATTTCTAAGGTTGCTACTGGCAAAGCTTCTCCAAGAGAAGTAGTCCTTTTAAAAAACTCTTTAAAAGCCATTCTTCCGATTAAAGCGGCTGCAGAAAAAAGCAAAAACCCCTCTGTGCACAGCATTGGAAAACAGCTTCACGACTGTGCTGAATTGATTGAAAAAATAACAACTACCTTATTTGATGACGCCCCCGTTAGCATTCATAAAGGCAACGCCATTGCCAATGGTGTTTCAGAAGAACTAGACGAGCTACGCGCAATTTCTAATTCGGGAAAAGCATATTTAGACAATATGCTTGCTCGTGAAACTGAAACCACAGGTATTTCTAGCTTAAAAATAGCCTTTAACAATGTATTTGGATACTATATAGAGGTTCGAAATACGCACAAAGATAAAGTACCTGAAACTTGGGTCCGAAAGCAAACTTTGGTTAACGCAGAGCGTTACATCACTGAGGAACTGAAGGAATACGAAACAAAAATTTTAGGTGCCGAAGAAAAAATTCAGGTATTAGAACAAGAACTATTTTCGAAGCTGATTCAATACATCATCAACTTTGTACAGCCCGTGCAACAAAATGCCCACGGCATTGCAGAATTAGACTGTTTAGTCTCTTTTGCTAAAACAGCAATAGACAACAACTATGTGCGACCAATCTTAGATCAAAGCACCGATTTAGAAATTAAAAACGGACGTCATCCTGTCATTGAAAAGCAATTGCCTATTAGCGAGGAATACATTGCTAATGACGTTGTTCTTAACAGAACACAGCAACAAATTATTATGATTACTGGACCTAACATGTCTGGTAAATCGGCGATCTTACGTCAAACTGCTTTGATTGTACTACTTGCTCAAATGGGCAGCTATGTACCTGCACAAAATGCCAGAATTGGCATTGTAGATAAGATTTTTACCCGTGTTGGTGCCAGTGATAATATATCTATGGGCGAATCTACTTTTATGGTAGAAATGAACGAAACAGCTTCCATTCTAAACAATATTTCTGACCGTAGTTTGGTCTTATTGGATGAAATTGGAAGAGGAACCTCTACCTATGATGGGATTTCTATTGCTTGGGCCATTGCAGAATTCTTGCACGAACATCCTTCAAAAGCAAAAACTTTATTTGCTACGCATTACCATGAGTTGAATGACATGACTGAAACTTTTGAACGTATAAAAAACTTCAATGTATCTGTAAAAGAGCTCAAAGACACAATTATCTTCTTGCGAAAACTAGTTGCAGGGGGCTCCAATCACAGTTTTGGAATACATGTAGCAAAACTAGCTGGAATGCCCAATATGGTGATTCATAGAGCGAATAAGATTTTAGAGCAATTAGAGAAGAATCACTCAAACAAAGAAGTAAAAGACACGCTGAAGAACGTGCAACATGAAGAAATGCAACTCAGCTTTTTTCAACTAGATGATCCTTTATTAGAAAACATCAAAGAAGAAATTCTGACTACAAATATTGACACATTGACGCCCATTGAGGCCTTAATGAAGTTGAACGAGATTAAGAGAATGCTGACAAGTACGTAATGGTAAACAATCTAGAACAAGGTTTTTTCGGAATTGGAATTCAGAATGGAAAGACTCCAGAAAATTTAGGGGTGTTGTGGCGCTCTGCCCAAAACATGGGAGCAAGTTTTATTTTTACAATTGGCAACCGCTATGCCAAACAAGCTTGCGACACGCACAAAGCCGTTGGTGCCATGCCCTATTTTCATTACGACACCTTTGATAATTTCTTTAAAAACCTTCCAAAAGGAGCCATGCTCGTAGGAGTAGAGCTGCATGACAAAGCAGTGCAATTAGAAACATTTACACACCCGAGGCGCTGTGTCTATTTATTAGGTGCAGAAGACCATGGACTTCCAAAAGCTGCCATTGAAAACGCTCATCATCTCGTGAAATTTAAATCAACATTGAGCTTAAATGTGGCAGTTGCCGGTAGTATTCTGATGTATGACCGACAAGCAAAATTAAATTTCTAGGGTTGCTGAAGATAAAAGCATAATGGTAAAAAAATAAGAAAATCTTCACC
>JBELDQ010000046.1:0-1435 GCA_042094215.1 Polaribacter sp.
AATTTGTTACGCCATCTCCTAAAACAACATCTGCTACAGCGACCTTAAAGCCATCCAAAGAAATCTGACCCTTTTGTAATGTGGTTACTCCTGTATTGTTCATCAATACATCGCCTGATAGCGTTACCTTGGTTCTCTGATCATCTCCGTCTCCTACATATATTTTCCCATTTTCTAAGGTGTTCGAGACTCCTGTTGCATCTTCAAGTTGCGTATCTACATAGTTCTTCGTAGCAGCATCTTGAGCTTGTATAGGGTCTGCAACTTCTTTTAAGTTATAATTTGTTACGCCATCTCCTAAAACAACATCTGCTACAGCGACCTTAAAGCCATCCAAAGAAATCTGACCCTTTTGTAATGTGGTTACTCCTGTATTGTTCATCAATACATCGCCTGATAGCGTTACTGCTTCTTTTTGCCCCTGGTCATTTCCTACAAATACAAATCCCTTTTTTAGTGTTTTAGAGGCAGTTACTGACGAACTCAACTGAGTATCTACATAGGTTTTCACGGCTAATTCTGTTGGAAATTTGGTATGAGAGGAATCCGATAAATTTTCATCTGTTGATTTATTTCCAGCATCTTCCTTTAATGCAATCATTGCCGCATTTGTTGCGATATTCACTGCATTCGCTTGCTCTATTTGTTGTGCCCTGTTCGTTTCATTAGAAAGCAAACCTTCCAAAACATTTCCTTGATTGGCTGATAATGGGACTTCTGCCAGATTAGAATTTAAGTGATCTATAATATCAGCATGTAGTACTCTTTTCTCTAATTCTAAAGCATTGGCTTGTTCAGCAGCGATTGCTCTAGCTGCTTCTTCAGAAATCAAACCACTTAAGAGGCTACCCTGATGAGCAGATAAGGCATTTGTAGCACTTGTTGATGTGAGGTGGTCTTCTACAATGATCACTTGCTTGTTGCTGTTTGCTGCAACAGCATTGAATAATTCAGTAGACATCAATCCACTCTCAGTGCTACTTGCCACAGGAATGACTGCGTCAGTTCCATCAGAGGACTCAATCGTTCGAGCAGCTGTGCCCTCAGTAATACTTATATCGGTTGTTACATTGGTTTGTTTTGCTGTATTAACATCTACCAAACTTTTTAAAATCATTCCTTGGTTTGCAGACAAGGCATCTACTGTGCTTGCTGATGACAATACATCCTTCACTTCTACAATCGGCAAAGCATCAATAAGTCCTTTTACTGAGCTTTCAATCATAATCTGCTCCCATTGAGTTCCAGACCAATAATAAAACCCCTTAACAAGTGGAGCAGATATATTTGTATTATATACCAAAAGACTTTCGACATTACCATTTGAGATTGTTGAAAGATCATCTATCGTATTTAATGCAACCCGTGGTATTAAGATTCCTTTATTAGAAGAAGCTACATCTAACTGCGCTGAATTATTAGGGTTTAGAGTACC
>JBELDQ010000046.1:1535-12179 GCA_042094215.1 Polaribacter sp.
CTTTATTAGAAGAAGCTACATCTAACTGCGCTGAATTATTAGGGTTTAGAGTACCTATACCGACTTGCCCTACAGCAACAGAAGAAACGAACATTATCCAGAATAAAAATGTGTGTTTTACCATCATAATCATCATTTAATATATCATCGAACTAAATTTGCCGTTTAAAGGTAATTAAAGTTCTCATTGATTTCGTTTAAAGAATCTTTAAACAAAAATGATTACACAAAAAAACACACAACTAACTTACTAACAGCATGTTATAAAAAATAACTTCAATAATAAAACGAACATAAAAAGGTAATTTGATTACAAAAAGCCTCTTAAAAAGGGATGTTTGAACAAGCTTCAGAATCATTTAATGCCCGAAAACAATACAAACGTTAATTCAAAAGAAGTCATAGGACAAAATGTAAGAGTCTATTTAATTTTTTCTTCAAAATCGAAGAATTAAAAAAGCTTCGATTGATCATTGAGACACCTGTTTTAATCTATATATACTGCAAGTCTACAGTTCTATATCAGGAACTATTTTGACAATATACATCACTTTGAAATCTTTAAACCAAGAACGTTTATTTTTCATAAAAGAAAGAATTCGATTCAAAGTGAGTACAATTTGCTTTTTACACGTATCGTTGATCAGATATTATCAAGGATATATAAAACAAGGAAAGTAGCATATAGAAGCGCAACGCAGCGCTTAATTATGAATCAATACGTGTGGATGATTTAAGATTAAGATGGATTTTGTTCGATTGACATTTCTTTTACTCACGGGAACTTTTATATTTAACAATGTTAACACCAATAAACCTCCTTTTGAATTACCTCTGTAATACTTCACCATCCTCAAATTAACAAAAAAACTATTATGAACTCTTAAAATATGTAACACCTTAAGCAATTCATTTTCCATCGATTTCATTGAGTTTCTAATTAAAATAGACTTCACCATAGGACGTTCTAAATTTGTACTGCATAGTAAATAAAACATTTTTATGTAATGACCATCTGATTTGGCATAAATAAAATCTTTGGAGCTAAAAGTAACAACTTCATCTTTATTTAAACCGGCAATGGTAAGCGTGACATCACTATTAATTGAATGATTTGCTGTATAGTCATTCTCATTCATAAGACTTTTACTTCTATCATCAAAATTGCGATCAATACTCTGACTCACATCATCTACATGCTCATAATCATAATAATAATTAAACAGAACAAAGACAATTTGATAAAATATGATAACCTCAAAAATATGCAAGAATAATATAGGAAGATATCCGATATCTATGGGGATATTCGTGAAATCGATCTTTTCAGATTTGAATGAATAATTTATTAGAAAATAACTCAATACACACAAAAAAAAAGACACGATACATAAAACAACGACATACATAAGGTATACCTTCAGACTCACAATGACATAATCTTTAGAGGTTGACCTTAGGACTAAGGTGACAATATTGTATGAAACTCCCAGACAAAGTGCATAAAAGAAACTATAAATAAGTCTATTGTTTGATGTTAAGACAGATGAGTAATATGAACCTATGAAAAAAAAGAAAAAATAAAAAGAAAAAAATAACAGCAGACTTTCCAACCAAACGTGTTTCGTTGATCTTGATAATACGAGAGTCGAAGTTATTTTCTTAAACATACTGAAGCACAACTAATTAACTAAATTAAACCATTCAACACCATCTATACTAGATAAATTCACAAATATTTATTTTTAACATAAAAAAACCCATAAAACACTGTATTTCATAATGTTAAAAATATTACACATAACTTCCACATGACATTTTTTCATTAATTTAGTGCAATCACATGTAAAAATAGCTCTAAAAAAACCGCTATATCAATATGAAAAAGTTGATTTCACTCAACCTACAGCACGTGAAAATCTATAATACAAACAATCATTAGGTTTGTTCACAACTGTAAAAAACAAGCTCAATTGCCTGAAAGTTCATACATTCATATCAATACTACCGCACCCATAAACATGAGGTTACGAATTACTTGAAAGAACTTTATTCCAACAAGCAATTATAGGGGGTAGTTCCCTTTCAAAATAGTGAAGGTGTTGAAAAGTTTTAAGACTTCATATCAAGATCCACAAAACTCTTTATCCACAAGGGAAACATATAGTAGATAATATTTCATTATAAACAAACTTTTAAGGTAGTCATCTTACAACTATAAAAAAAATAAAATTCGCATATTACTCAAAATAAATCTTTAAGACACTTAAATACATCTCTTTATTAACCGATATAATATAAGGCTAGTATATCTTGAATGAATTTACCTTTTTAATTACAAAAATATAGGTTATTAATTCAATGGATTTAGTTGACTATAAAAGCATCATCGTTCTCAATGCATCAATAGTACATTTTCAAAGGATAGCTCTTTCCGTCTAGCAGTATTAAAAACCTTTGCACCAACTATCTATGTATTGAGAATGATGGTATGAACTAACAAAGTGGACAGTGCATGCATACGAGATTGATCTACTCCTTTGTCGCTAACCAATTCTAATATTAAAAATAAGTAATTGGCGTTATTAGATCGTTTACAGAAATAAAATTTAGTGGTCACCTCGCACCTCCTAAATGAAAGCGTTTTGTTTTCCGCAAAAATTAGGGTACAAAAAAACCTCACAACATATTGTGAGGTTTTTGCGGAGAATGAGGGATTCGAACCCCCGGTCCTGTTACAGACAACAGTTTTCAAGACTGCCGCATTCGACCACTCTGCCAATTCTCCAAGTGTCTCATCAGGTATTCCCTGAATGCGGATGCAAATATAGAAACCTTTTTCTATATCTGAAAAGATTTTAGCACTTTTTTACATATAATTTCAACTCAATTTACTGTAAATAAACTATCATCATCACTATCAGCACAATAGAAAACATCTACTCCAAACATTCCTCAATAAGATTGTTAAATTTTCGCATTGGTATACGCACTGCTTTGGTAAAAATGCCATTATATTTTTGAAATTAACAACGACATTATTCGAATATTATGGTAATTTTGTTCAGCATACTAAAATCTAGACACAATGGCTTTCAATTCTTTTGGCAATTTATTACAGCTTACAACCTTCGGGGAGTCACATGGAACTGCTATTGGCGGTGTTATTGATGGATTTCCGGCGGGTATGAAAGTAGATTTTAATGCCATTCAACAAGAATTAGATCGACGTAGACCAGGACAATCAGCCATCGTAACGCAGCGTAAAGAAGCAGATACTGTTGAATTTATGTCTGGAATTTTTGAAGGAATTACCACAGGTGCATCCATCGGGTTTCAAATTCAAAATACCAATCAGAAACCGAAAGACTACAATCACAACACCAATGTATACAGACCTTCTCATGCAGATTACACCTATGACAAAAAATATGGCGTACGAGATTTCCGCGGTGGAGGAAGAACATCAGCAAGAGAAACGGCTAATTGGGTGGTTGCTGGAGCACTAGCAAAACAGCTTATTTCACATATAAATATCAATGCATTTACATCTTCTGTTGGAACGATCTATATTGACAAGCCCTATCAGGATTTGGATTTCACGAAAACTGACTCCAATATTGTTCGGTGTCCAGACACTGCATCAGCTGAAAAAATGATTGCTAAAATCAAGGAGATTAAAAAGCAAGGAGATACTGTAGGAGGCACCATTACTTGTGTGGTTCAAAATGTACCTATTGGTTTAGGAGAACCCATATTTCAAAAGTTACATGCAGCACTTGGTAGCGCGATGTTAACAATCAATGCTGTTAAAGGGTTTGAGTATGGCAGTGGGTTTTGTGGAGCTAAAATGAGGGGAAGTGAACACAATGACGAATTTATTGAAGCTGGAAAAACAGCAACAAATCTTTCTGGGGGAATTCAAGGAGGTATTAGCAATGGAATGGATATCTATTTTCGCGTAGCTTTTAAACCTGTTGCAACCATAATGACAAAGCAACAAACTATTGATTCTGACGACAGTATTGTATCTATTCAAGGAAAGGGGCGTCATGACCCTTGTGTTGTGCCAAGAGCAATACCTATTGTTGAGGCACTCACGGCTTTGGTACTCGCAGATTTTTATTTGTTAAATAGAACTAGAAAAATATAAACTAGATCTCAATACTTTTACAGTGTTCTTTCCAAAAGGCCATAAGATGAAATAACCACAGATGCGAGGCATGTCGCATCAGTACTATCTTATCAAAGTATAAATTTTAAATAGACCACATTCGCTATTGCAAGTGCTTTTTATTTCAAGATACAATATGGATTCATGTATTTGAATATAGCATCGATTTTTTTATAAAATGTATTAGCCATGCTTAAAAGCAAAAAAAAACCGAAACTATGACATGGTTCCGGTTGATCTTTTATGCTTCTCCTGTAGGTCCAAAATTCATTGGTATTGGAGGCTGTTCATACTCTTTAATTTCTCCATTTGCTTGTTCAAATCTCTGTACATTCTCTAACAATGCTTTTGTTAAACGTTTTGCATGTTGGGGAGTTAATATGATTCGAGACTTAACTTTAGCTTTTGGTACTCCTGGCATTACATTGATAAAATCAACAATAAATTCAGATACTGAATGATTAATAATTGCCAAATTAGAATAGGTTCCTTCTGCAACAGATTCGTCTAGCTCTATGTTTAATTGTCCTTCTTCTTTTTTATTTTCATTCATGATATAATTGTTCTTTGTATGAAAAAAGCCTACAAGTAAACTTGTAGGCTTTTTAGTATTATAGGTTCTCTTCGATTTCTTCTTTAGGACCGACAATGATATGATCGTAATGTCTCATACCTGTACCTGCCGGAATTCTCTTACCAACAATTACATTTTCTTTCAATCCTTCTAAGGTATCAATTTTACCATTTACTGCTGCTTCATTTAACACTTTCGTAGTTTCCTGGAAAGATGCCGCTGATATAAATGATTTCGTTTGTAGCGAAGCTCTAGTAATACCCTGCAATACCTGCTCTGCAGTTGCTGGTTTAGCATCTCGAGCGACCACTAAATTTTGATCATTCCTACGTAAAATAGAATTTTCATCTCTTAATTGACGTGAAGTAATGATTTGACCAGCCTTCAATTTTTCAGAATCTCCTGAATCTTCAACAACTTTCATTCCATAAATCGCATCGTTTTCTACAATGAAATCATTCTTATGAATTAATTGATTCTCTAGGAATAGTGTATCTCCAGAATCAATAATCTTCACTTTACGCATCATTTGACGTACAACAACCTCGAAGTGTTTGTCATTAATTTTCACTCCTTGCAAACGGTATACTTCTTGTATTTCATTTACTAAGTATTCTTGCACCGCTGATGGTCCTTGAATATTCAAAATATCTATTGGAGTAATTGCTCCGTCAGATAATGGCATACCCGCTTTGATAAAGTCATTTTCTTGAACTAAAATCTGGTTCGATAACTTAATTAAGTATTTTCTAACTTCACCCGTCTTAGACTCAACAATAATTTCTCTATTACCACGCTTAATCTTACCGAAAGACACAACTCCATCTATCGCTGCAACTACTGCAGGATTCGAAGGATTACGAGCTTCAAATAACTCTGTAACTCGAGGTAGACCTCCTGTAATATCACCTGCTTTTCCAGATTTACGTGGTATCTTAGCTAAGGTTTTTCCTTGTTCAACTGCATCGCCATCATTAATCATTAAGTGCGCTCCAACAGGTAAACTGTATGAACGTAATGCATTACCATCATTATCTTCAATAATTAAAGACGGAATCACTTTCTTATTTTTAGAATCAGTAATTACCTTTTCTTGGAAACCTGTTTGCTCATCAATTTCAACCTGGAAGTTAATTCCTTGCTGTAAATCATCGAAACGAACTTTACCTCCAAACTCAGAAACAATAACTCCATTAAATGGATCCCATTGACAAACTACATCACCTTTCTTAATAGACTTTCTGTCCATATCAAAAATCGTAGATCCATAAGGTATGTTGTTTGTACTTAAGGTAATTCCTGTTTTCTTATCGATTACCTTAATTTCTGCAGTTCTCGAGATTACAATGTCCACCTCTTCTCCATTGGCATCTTTTCCTTTCACAGTGCGTAAATCTTCGATCACTACTTTACCTGCAAAATTTGCAACAAGTTTATTATCTTCAGAAATATTTCCTGCAACACCACCAACGTGGAATGTTCTTAGTGTTAACTGCGTACCAGGCTCTCCAATAGATTGTGCTGCAATAACTCCTACAGCTTCACCAATTTGAACCTTGTTACGTGTAGACAAACTTTGTCCGTAACATTTTGCACAAATTCCTCTACTCGACTCACAAGTTAATGGAGAACGCACTGCGACTCTATCAATTCCTGTTGCTTGAATTGCCTCTGCAACTGCAGCAGTAATATCTTCACCTGCACCAATCAATAGCTCATCGCTCACCGGAGCAAATACATCTTGTAAAGAAACACGTCCTTCAATTCTCTCTGCTAATGACTCAACAATTTCATCGTTTTTCTTTAATGGAGTTACTTCTAATCCTCTTAAGGTACCACAATCTTCCTCATTAATAATCACATCTTGAGAAACATCTACTAAACGACGTGTTAAATAACCTGCATCTGCTGTTTTCAATGCTGTATCGGCTAATCCTTTACGAGCACCGTGTGTAGAGATAAAGTATTCAAGAATTGACAATCCTTCCTTAAAATTCGAAAGAATTGGATTCTCAATAATTTCTCCACCACCTGCTGTAGATTTCTTAGGCTTTGCCATTAATCCACGCATACCTGTTAACTGACGGATTTGTTCTTTCGACCCCCTTGCACCAGAATCAAGCATCATGTATACAGAGTTAAACCCTTGCTGATCTTCTCTCAAACGCTTCATAGAAAGGTCTGTCAATCTGTTGTTCGCAGAACCCCAAATATCAATTACCTGATTGTAACGTTCTTTGTTTGTTAACATTCCCATGTTATAGTTTGCTATAATTCCATCCACTTCTTCATTAGCTTCAGCAATCATTGCTTCTTTTTCTGCAGGAATAATAATATCACCTAAACTGAATGACAATCCTCCTTGGAATGCAAACTTATATCCCATGTTCTTGATATTATCTAAGAAATCTCCAGTTGTAGGTATGTCAGTAGCTTTTAAAATTCCACCAATAATACCTCTTAAAGATTTTTTAGTTAACACCTCATTAATATATCCAGCTTTAGCCGGCACTACTTCATTAAATAATACGCGACCTACTGTTGTTTTTATAATTTTCTGAACCTGTTGTCCATTTTCAACATCAAAGGTTCTTACTTTAATTCCAGCATTTAGATCTATCTTTTCCTCATTAAAAGCGATATTCACTTCTTCTGGTGAATAGAAAGTCAATCCTTCTCCTTTAATCGGA
The DNA here is from genome assembly GCA_042094215.1 of Polaribacter sp. Lineage (GTDB taxonomy): Bacteria > Bacteroidota > Bacteroidia > Flavobacteriales > Flavobacteriaceae > Polaribacter. Next base: position 8,974 of record JBELDQ010000046.1, read on the forward strand.
ACCTCTGGTGTAGAGATTCTTTCTTTTGTCATGTAGTACAATCCAAGTACCATATCCTGTGAAGGAACTGTAACCGGAGCACCGTTTGCAGGGTTTAAGATATTGTGTGAAGCCAACATTAATAATTGTGCTTCTAAAATAGCTTCTGGACCTAATGGTAAGTGCACCGCCATCTGATCTCCATCAAAATCGGCGTTAAATGCCGTACACACTAATGGGTGTAACTGAATTGCCTTACCTTCAATTAATTTTGGTTGGAAAGCTTGAATTCCAAGACGGTGAAGTGTTGGAGCACGGTTTAATAATACTGGGTGCCCTTTTAAAACGTTCTCAAGAATATCCCAAACTACAGGCTCTTTTCTATCTATAATTTTCTTTGCAGATTTTACAGTTTTAACAATCCCTCTTTCAATCAACTTACGAATCACAAAAGGTTTGTATAATTCAGCTGCCATATCTTTAGGGATACCACATTCGAACAATTTCAATTCTGGCCCAACAACAATTACTGAACGTGCAGAATAATCAACACGCTTACCAAGTAAGTTCTGACGGAAACGACCTTGCTTTCCCTTTAAAGAATCAGACAACGATTTTAATGGTCTGTTAGATTCTGTTTTTACTGCTGATGATTTACGTGTGTTATCGAACAATGAATCTACAGATTCTTGCAACATACGCTTTTCATTTCGTAAAATTACTTCTGGAGCTTTGATCTCAACCAACCTTTTCAAACGGTTGTTTCTGATAATAACTCTACGATACAAATCATTTAAATCTGAAGTAGCAAAACGACCTCCATCTAACGGCACTAATGGACGCAATTCTGGCGGAATCACCGGAACTACTTTCATAATCATCCATTCAGGTTTGTTTTCTCTCGTTTTGTTAGAGTCTCTAAATGCCTCAACAACGTTCAAACGCTTTAATGCCTCAGTTTTACGCTGTTTAGATGTTTCAGTATTTGCTTTATGTCTTAATTCATAAGATAACTCGTCTAAATCGATACGAGCTAATAAATCAATTAAACATTCCGCACCCATTTTTGCAATAAACTTATTTGGGTCACTATCATCTAAATATTGATTGTCTTGAGGAAGCGTTTCTAAAATATCTAGGTATTCTTCTTCTGTTAGGAAGTCCATTTTTTGTAATGGTTCACCTTCTACGTTCTTCGCAATACCTGGAGCAATTACCACGTATCTCTCGTAGTAAATTATCATGTCTAACTTTTTTGAAGGCAACCCTAGTAGGTACCCCATTTTGTTAGGCAATGATCTAAAGTACCAAATATGAGCAACCGGAACCACTAAATTGATATGTCCTACTCTATCTCTACGTACTTTCTTTTCTGTTACTTCAACACCACATCGGTCACAAACGATTCCTTTGTAGCGAATTCTTTTATATTTACCACATGCACATTCATAATCCTTTACGGGACCAAAAATACGCTCACAAAACAAACCATCTCTTTCCGGTTTGTGTGTGCGGTAGTTAATTGTTTCTGGCTTTAACACTTCTCCTTTAGAAACTTCTAGAATAGATTCTGGAGATGATAATCCAATTGAGATTTTATTAAACTTTTTTACAGTGTACTTCTCGTTTTTTCTTGCCATGGTTATGGATTCGAATTAAAATTGTAAAAATCGCCTCTACGAGGCTTATACTTATATGATATAGACATTGAGCCTTTCAACTCAATGTCTTTTCATTGTTTGCTATTCTTCTAATTGAACGTTTAATCCTAAACCTTTCAGTTCGTGCATTAATACGTTAAATGATTCTGGTAATCCAGGTTCTGGCATTTCTTCACCTTTCACAATACTTTCGTATGTCTTAGCTCTACCCAATACATCATCCGATTTCACTGTTAAGATTTCTCGTAAGATACTAGAAGCACCATATGCCTCTAATGCCCAAACTTCCATCTCTCCAAAACGTTGACCTCCAAATTGAGCTTTACCTCCAAGTGGTTGCTGTGTAATTAATGAATAAGGACCAATAGAACGCGCGTGCATTTTATCTTCAATCATATGTCCTAACTTAATCATGTAAATAACACCAACCGTTGCTGCTTGATCAAAACGTTTACCTGTTCCTCCATCATATAAATGCGTATGTCCGAATCTTGGCACACCTGCATTGTCTGTGTATGAATTGATTTCGTCTAAAGATGCTCCATCAAAAATAGGTGTCGCATACTTTTTATCTAATTTCTGACCAGCCCATCCAAGTACTGTTTCATAAATCTGACCAATGTTCATACGTGAAGGTACCCCTAATGGGTTCAATACGATGTCTACTGGTGTTCCGTCTTCTAAGAAAGGCATGTCTTCTGCTCTTACTATACGGGCAACAATACCTTTATTTCCGTGACGTCCAGCCATCTTATCACCTACTTTTAATTTACGCTTTTTAGCAATGTAAATCTTGGCAAGTTTTAAAATACCTGCTGGTAGTTCATCTCCAACAGAAATTGTAAACTTCTCACGACGCAAGTTCCCTTGCAAATCATTTACTTTAATCTTGTAATTGTGAACCAATTCACCAACAGATTTGTTTAAATCCTTATCAGTAGTCCAAGATCCTTGTGTTAAATGCACATAATCTTCAACAGAATTCAACATCTTAAGCGTAAACTTCTTTCCTTTAGGAAGAACTTCTTCACCTAAATCGTTGGATACACCTTGAGAGGTTTTACCACTAATCAAAACAAAAAGCTTGTCTACTAACTGATCTTTTAAATCAGAAAATTTAGTAACAAATGAGGTTTCTAAAGCAGTAATTGCTTCTTTATCTCTTGCTCTTTTCGTTTTATCTTTAACTGCTCTTCTAAATAATTTCTTATCAATTACAACGCCTCTTAACGATGGTGAAGCTTTTAAAGATGCATCTTTAACGTCTCCTGCTTTATCACCAAAAATTGCACGTAACAATTTCTCTTCTGGAGTTGGATCTGACTCTCCTTTTGGTGTAATCTTTCCAATTAGAATATCTCCTGGATTAACTTCTGCACCAATGCGAATCATTCCATTTTCGTCAAGATCTTTCGTCGCTTCCTCAGAAACATTAGGAATATCATTGGTCAACTCTTCTGTTCCCAATTTTGTATCTCTAACATCTAAAGAATACTCATCAATATGAATTGATGTAAAAATATCTTCACGCACTACCTTTTCAGAAATTACAATGGCATCCTCAAA
>JBELDQ010000047.1:0-9997 GCA_042094215.1 Polaribacter sp.
TTGTTTAAATCTAGGATTTTGTTTATTAATTACATATAATCTACCTTTTCTGCGCACTATTTTGCAGTCGGCACTTCTTTTCTTAACTGATGCTCTTACTTTCATCTGTATTGTTTTTTAATATCTATAAGTGATTCTAGCCTTAGTCAAATCGTAAGGACTCATTTCTAATTTTACCTTATCTCCTGGTAATAGTTTAATATAATGCATACGCATTTTACCCGAGATATGAGCTGTAACAATATGTCCATTTTCTAACTCTACACGGAACATTGCATTAGACAATGCTTCTGTAATTGTTCCGTCTTGTTGTATTGAAGGTTGTTTAGCCATATTATTTCAATGATTTTCTACTAGTTCCTGTTTTCATTAAACCATCATAATGACTGTTTAACAAATATGAATTAATTTGTTGAATGGTATCGATTGCAACTCCAACCATAATTATTAATGAGGTACCTCCATAAAACATTGCCCAACTTTGTTGAACTCCGAATTGCACGATGATTGCTGGCAAAATAGATAAACCTGCTAAAAACAACGATCCAGGGAACGTAATTCTAGATAAGATTGAATCTAATTTTTCTGAAGTTTCAGAACCTGGCTTTATTCCTGGAATAAATCCACCACTTCTTTTTAACCCCTGAGCCATCTCGTCAGTACGAACTGTAATTGCCGTATAAAAGTAGCTAAATACAATAATAAGCACTGCAAATAACACATTATACCACAAACCATTGATATCTTGTAATTCTGTCAATAAAGGAAACCTTCTAGCCAATGCTACTGGCAAAAACATAATTGCTTGTGCAAAGATAATTGGCATTACACCCGCTGCATTTAATTTTAACGGAATGTATTGTCTTGCTCCGGCAACATCTTTAATGTCTCCCACAACAGTCCTTCTAGCATACTGCACTGCAACTTTACGCACTGCTGTTACCAATAGAACTGATAATAAAATTACAACAAACCATACAAATATCTCTAACAGAATCATCATGAAACCACCAGCACCTGCATTTTCAGTTTTAGAAACTAGTTCTTGCATGAATGCTCCCGGGAAATTTGCCAAGATACCAACAGTAATTAATAATGAAATTCCATTACCAACTCCTTTGTCGGTGATACGTTCGCCCAACCACATTGCAAAAATAGTACCTGCAGTTAACAATACAATTGATGAAAACCAAAATGTAGCTCCACTCACTAGAAAAGCTTCTTGAGGCAATCCAAAAGTAGTTTTAATAGCTGTAATATAAGCAGGTGCTTGCATCAAGGTAATACCGATTGTTAACCAACGCGTAATTTGTGTAATCTTCTTTCTTCCACTTTCTCCATCTTTTTGTAGTTTTTGTAAATAAGGAACAGCAATTCCCATTAATTGAACCACAATAGAAGCAGAAATGTAAGGCATAATTCCTAGAGCCATAATTGACGCTCTAGAAAAAGCTCCTCCAGTAAATGCACTTAATAATCCCATTAGACCACTTGAAGTACCTTCTTTTAGCGCTGTTAACTGTGTCGGATCAATTCCCGGTAATGGTACTTGAGCCATAAAACGGTATACAGCAATTAAACCTAAGGTTAAAAGTAACTTTTCTCTAAGTTCTTTTATATTCCAAATATCTTTAAGGGTGTTTATCAATTTCATCATTTACTTCGTGTTATAAAGTAACTGCTTCTCCACCAGCAGCTTCAATAGCAGCCTTTGCAGTAGCAGTAAATTTGTGAACAGTAATATTTAATTTAGCTTTTAGTTCTCCTCTACCTAGTATTTTAACTAGTTCAGTTTTACTAACGACTCTATTAGCTACTAAAATGTCTAAAGTTACAGTATCTGTAATTTTACCTTCATCCACTAATGTTTGCAATTTATCTAAATTAACGCCAACATACTCTTTACGGTTGATGTTTGTGAATCCAAATTTTGGAACACGTCTTTGAAGTGGCATTTGTCCACCTTCAAAACCAATCTTTTTAGAATACCCTGAACGAGACTTCTGACCATTGTGACCTCTAGTAGCGGTACCACCTTTACCAGAACCTTCACCTCTTGCGATTCTCTTTTCTTTTTTAACAGATCCTTCTGCTGGTTGTAAGTTATGTAAACTCATATCTATTATGTCTTAGTTAACTTCTTCTACAGAAATTAAGTGTTTAACTGTATTTACCATTCCAATAATTGAAGGTGTTGCATCATGCTCAACAGTTTGATTCATTTTGCGTAAACCCAATGCCTCTAACGTTCTTTTTTGATTTTTAAGGCGACCAATTTTACTTTTTACTTGTGTAACTCTAATTTTTCCCATCGTCTTAAATATTAACCGTTAAAAACTTTCTCTAATGAAATACCTCTTTGTTTTGCAATGGTAGCTGCACTACGCAATTGCAATAAAGCATCTAACGTTGCTTTTACAACATTGTGAGGATTCGAAGAACCTTGAGATTTCGATAATACATCGTGAACTCCAACTGATTCTAATACCGCACGTACAGCTCCACCAGCAATAACTCCGGTACCATTCGATGCAGGCTTTAAAAACACCTTAGCACCACCGAATTTCCCTTTTTGCTCGTGAGGTAGGGTTCCGTTCAAAATAGGAACTCTCACTAAATTCTTCTTACCATCTTCAATCGCTTTTGCAATTGCAGAAGCAACATCTTTAGATTTTCCTAAACCGTGACCGATCACTCCGTTTCCATCTCCAACAACAACAATTGCCGAAAATCCAAAAGCTCTACCACCTTTTGTTACTTTAGTAACACGCTGTACACCTACTAACTTATCTACAAGTTCTAATCCGCTAGGCTTAACTCTTTCTACGTTTTTATAATTTTGATACATAATAACCTTATTAAAATTTTAAACCCGCTTCTCTAGCAGCGTCAGCTAATACTTTTATTCTTCCGTGGTATAAATACCCATTTCTATCAAAAGAAATAGTTTCTACCCCTGCTTTCACAGCTTTCTCTGCGATTGCTTTTCCTACAGATGCCGCAGTTTCAGATTTTGAACCTGTTGCGATCTCTTTATCTCTTGAAGATGCAGATGCTAAAGTTACTCCAGCAACGTCATCAACTAATTGAGCGTATATTTCTTTATTACTTCTAAAAACAGACAACCTTGGCTGAGCCGCAGTTCCAGAAACAACTTTTCTGATTCTGTTCTTAATTCTTTGTCTTCTTTCAAGCTTTGATAATGCCATAATGCTCTATTATTATGCAGATTTACCTGCTTTTCTTCTTAATACTTCTCCTACAAACTTAACTCCTTTTCCTTTGTATGGCTCAGGTGCACGGAAAGAACGAATCTTTGCAGCAACTTGACCTACTAATTGTTTATCAAAAGAAGATAATTTAATGATTGGGTTTTTACCTTTATCAGAGACTGTTTCAACTTTTACCTCAGGGGCCAATTCTAAAACAATGTTATGAGAAAAACCTAATGCTAAATCTAATTTTTGTCCTTGATTAGAAGCTCTGTAACCAACACCAACTAATTCTAATTCCTTAGTATATCCTTTGCTTACACCTTCAATCATATTGCTAATTAATGATCTGTATAGACCATGAGCAGCTTTATGTGGCTTACTATCAGAAGGTCTGTTTAAAACAACACTTCCTTCTTCTACTTTTACAGTAATATCAGCTGTAATCTCTTGAGACAACTCACCTAATTTACCTTTTACTGTAACTACATTACCATTGATGTTTACTTCAACACCATCTGCAATGCTAACTGGATTATTTCCTATTCTTGACATCTTCTTATTGTATTAGTAAACGTAACAAATAACTTCTCCACCAACATTCTCTTGACGTGCCATTTTGTTCGTCATAACACCTTTAGATGTTGAAACAATAGCAATTCCAAGTCCGTTTAAAACTCTTGGCATTTCAGCTGCACCAACGTACTGACGTAAACCTGGTGTACTGATTCTTTCTAATTTTCTAATAACAGATTCTTTTGTATCTCTGTCATATTTCAATGCTATCTTAATTGTTCCTTGAACTGTTTCGTCTTGGAACTGGTAGCTTAAAATATACCCTTGATCAAATAAAATCTTTGTCATTTCCTTCTTCAATTTTGAAGCTGGAATTTCGACTACTCTGTGTCCTGCTGCGATTGCATTTCTTACTCTTGTTAAGAAATCCGCGATTGGATCTGTATACATATTTATTTAAAATTGCGATTTCGGTTTTTAATTACCTCTATTTTTGCTACAGATTTCTCTGTGATAATTAAACCTAAAATCAGTTAATGTTCTTATACTCAAAAAAAATAGAGCGTGCAAAGATACACATTCTATTTTTATTTTTAAGCTTTATTTCTGATTTCTACCAACTTGCTTTTCTTACACCTGGTATTAACCCTTGATTTGCCATTTCTCGGAACGTCACACGTGAGATTCCAAATTGACGCATATACCCTTTTGGTCTTCCTGTTAGCTTACATCTGTTGTGCATTCTAATTGGAGAAGCGTTTTTAGGTAACTTCTGTAATGCTTCATAATCTCCAGCTTCTTTCAAAGCTTTTCTTTTCTCAGCGTACTTAGCTACTGTTTTTGCTCTTTTTACCTCACGGGCTTTCATTGATTCTTTAGCCATGTCTTAATTTTTTTTAAATGGTAAACCTAATTCTCCTAATAATGATTTAGCTTCTTTATCTGTATCTGCAGACGTTACAAATGAAATATCCATTCCACCTATTTTATTCACTTTATCAATATTTATCTCTGGGTAAATGATTTGCTCAGTAATTCCTAAATTGTAATTACCTCTACCATCAAAACCATTAGCCTTGATACCGTTAAAATCTCTTACACGTGGCAAAGATGCGGTTACCAATCTATCTAAAAATTCATACATTTTTTCTCCTCTTAACGTCACCTTCACACCAATTGGCATTCCTTTACGTAATTTGAAGTTTGCAACATCCTTTTTAGACAATGTAGCCACTGCTTTTTGACCAGTAATTGTTGCTAACTCTTCAAGAGCATAGTCAATCAATTTTTTATCAGCGATAGCAGCACCAACACCTTTACTAACTACAATTTTCTGTAATTTAGGCACTTGCATTACATTGCTATAACCGAACTCTTCAGTAAGAGCAGCCATAATTCTGCTCTTATATTCTGCTTTTAATCTTGGTACGTAACTCATGATTATATTGCTTTTTTACTTTTCTTAGAAACTCTAGTTTTAGTGTCTCCTTCTACTGAATATCCAACTCTTACAGCTTTACCATCCTCAACTAACGATAAGTTTGAGATATGGATAGAAGCTTCTTTCTTTACAATTCCTCCTTGAGGACTTTGAGCGCTTGGCTTGGTGTGTTTTGAAATCATATTAACACCTTCTACAATTGCTCTATTCTTATCTCTAAGAATTTGCAAAACTTTCCCTTCAGATCCTTTATGATCTCCTGCGATTACTTGTACAGTATCACCTGATTTGATTTTAAACTTTGTCATCGTCTTTCTCTTTTAAAGCACCTCAGGTGCTAATGATACTATCTTCATAAATTGCTTCTCACGAAGTTCACGACCTACAGGTCCAAATACACGTGTTCCTCTCATCTCCTCTGTAGGATTTAAAAGTACACAAGCATTATCATCAAATCTGATGTAAGACCCATCTTTACGTCTAACTTCTTTCTTTGTGCGAACAACCACTGCTCTAGAAACTGTCCCTTTCTTTACACCACCGTTTGGAGTTGCTGACTTTACAGTAACAACTATTTTATCTCCAACGCTAGCATAACGCTTTTTAGTCCCTCCTAAAACACGGATTACTAAAACTTCTTTAGCTCCTGTGTTGTCTGCTACTTTTAATCTTGATTCTGTCTGTAACATATTATTTCGCTCTTTCTAGGATTTCTACTAATCTCCAACGTTTAGATTTACTCATAGGTCTTGTTTCCATGATCTTTACAGTATCTCCAATATTGCAGTCGTTCGTTTCATCGTGTGCAACATATTTTTTCGTTTTCAAAACGAATTTACCATACATTGGGTGTTTGGTTCTTTTTACCTCTGAAACAACAATAGATTTCTCCATTTTGTTACTAGATACAACACCGATTCTCTCTTTTCTAAGATTTCTTTTTTCCATCTTTAAAACTGACTACAATTATTGTACATCTCTTTTGGTTAACTCTGTAGCAATTCTTGCAACAGATTTTCTTAAGGCTCTTAACTGTATTGGATTTTCCAATGGAGAAATCGCGTGAGCCATTTTTAAATCAGTATAGTTCTTTTTCAACGAAACTAGATTTTCTTGTAAATCTGCTGTTGATAATTCTTTAATTTCTGACTGTTTCATTTTCTTCTCAAATTAAGCGTTATCATAATCACGTGCGATCATAAACTTAGTTCTAACAGGAAGTTTTTGTGCAGCCAAACGCAATGCTTCTTTAGCAACGTCTAATGGCACACCACCAACTTCAAATAAAACTCTACCTGGTTTCACTACAGCTACAAAATATTCTGGAGCACCTTTACCTTTACCCATACGTACTTCTAATGGTTTCTTGGTAATAGGCTTGTCCGGAAAAATTTTAATCCATAACTGACCTTCTCTTTTCATATGACGAGTCGCTGCGATACGTGCTGCTTCGATTTGACGAGATGTAAGCAAATTTTGGTCTAAGGCTTTAATTCCAAACATACCGTTTGACAATTGAGTCCCTCTACCAGAGTTTCCTTTCATGTTCCCCTTCGCTTTCTGTACCTTACGATATTTTACTCTTTTAGGCTGTAACATTTTTAATTTCTACTTTTAAAAATTATTTTCTTCTACGAGGTTGTTGTTTCTTATTATTTCCACCTTGCTTTTTTGACAAACCAACTAATGGAGATAATTCTCTTTTTCCATAAACCTCACCTTTCATAATCCATACTTTAACTCCGATTCTACCGTAAGTTGTATGAGCTTCTACAAGTGCGTAATCAATGTCTGCTCTAAAAGTAGAAAGAGGAATTCTACCTTCTTTATAGTGCTCAGAACGGGCCATTTCTGCTCCATTCAAACGACCTGAAATCTCAATTTTGATTCCTTCAGAGTTCATTCTCATTGCAGCTTGGATCGCCATCTTTATTGCACGTTTGTAAGATATTCTATTTTCGATTTGGCGTGCAACACTAGCGGCAACTAAATTTGCATCTAACTCTGGACGCTTAATTTCGAAAATATTAATCTGTACTTCTTTACCAGTAATTTTCTTAAGCTCTTCTTTTAACTTGTCTACCTCTTGACCACCTTTTCCGATAATGATACCAGGTCTAGCAGTAGTGATAGTAACGGTTACAAGTTTAAGCGTACGCTCAATAATAACTCTTGATACACTTGCCTTAAATAATCGAGCATTTACATACTTTCTTATTTTGTCATCTTCAGCAATTTTATCTCCGTAGTCATTTCCACCGTACCAGTTAGATTCCCAACCTCTGATGATTCCTAAACGAAGTCCTATTGGATTTGTTTTTTGTCCCATGTCTACTTTAATTATTTGCTTTCAATATTTTTACTACCTACCTCCAAAGTTACGTGATTCGAACGCTTACGAATTCTGTGTGCACGCCCTTGTGGAGCAGGTCTTAATCTTTTTAACATACCTGCGCTGTCTACACAAATAGACTTCACAAATAAACCAGCATCTTCGATACTTGCATCTTCATTTTTAGCTTGCCAGTTTGCAATTGCAGACAATAACAATTTCTCTAAATTGATCGATGCTTCTTTTGAGCTGAATTTTAAAATTTGTAGTGCTTTTTCTACTTCAACACCTCTTACTAAATCCGCTACTAAACGCATTTTTCTCGGTGATGTAGGACAGTTAGTAAGCTTTGCGATCGCTTTGTGCTTTCTTGCTGCTTTTAACTGTTCTGCCATGTTATGTTTACGAACTCCCATTTCCTACTATTTTTTACCTTTATTTTTTGCACCTGCATGTCCTCTAAAAGAACGTGTTGGTGAAAATTCGCCTAATTTATGACCTACCATGTTTTCAGTAACATATACTGGTACGAACTGACGTCCGTTGTGTACCGCAATTGTTTGTCCAACAAAGTCAGGAGTAATCATCGATGCTCTTGACCAAGTTTTGATTACTGATTTACTTTCTGTTTCTACGTTAGCTAAAACTTTCTTTTCTAGTTTGTAGTGAACGAATGGTCCTTTTTTTAATGATCTTGCCATGATTTATTTCTTTCTACGTTCTAAAATATACTTATTACTAGCCTTTGTCTTAGATCTAGTCTTGAATCCTTTTGCAGGAATTCCGTTTCTAGATCTTGGGTGTCCTCCAGAAGATTTACCTTCTCCACCACCCATTGGGTGATCAACCGGGTTCATCACAACTGGTCTAGTTCTTGGACGTCTTCCTAACCATCTGCTTCTACCTGCTTTACCAGATACTAACAATTGGTGATCAGAATTCGATACAACACCAATAGTTGCCATACATGTCAACAAGATCAATCTTGTCTCTCCTGATGGTAACTTTACAGTAGCATATTTTCCGTCTCTTGCCATTAATTGAGCAAAAGAACCTGCAGAACGCGCCATTACAGCTCCTTGTCCTGGACGTAATTCGATACATGAAATTGTAGTTCCTAAAGGAATCTCACTCAACAACATTGCATTTCCAATTTCTGGAGCTACACCTGTTCCTGATACAACTGTTTGACCTACTTCTAAACCGTTCTGTGCAATCACATAACGCTTTTCTCCATCAGCATAACTAAGTAATGCAATAAATGCTGTACGATTTGGATCGTACTCAATAGTTTTTACTGTTGCAGGGATACCTTGCTTATCTCTTTTAAAATCGATAATACGGTATTTTTGTTTATGACCACCACCGATATTACGTGTTGTCATTCTACCCTGATTGTTTCGACCTCCAGATCTTTTTTTCGGAGCTAATAAGCTTTTTTCCGGCTTGTCAGTAGTAATGGCGTCGAACCCATTTACTACTCTAAAACGCTGACCTGGTGTTACTGGTTTTAATTTTCTAACTGACATTGTGTCTTTTTACTTAAAGATTGTTATAAAAATCAATAGTTTCTCCTTCTGCTAACTGAACAACAGCTTTTTTGTAAGCACCTTTCATACCTGTTACCATACCTTTCTTTGTGAATTTAGTATTTCTTTGAACAGGGTAATTCATGGTTCTTACAGCTGTAATTGCAACTCCATAAGCAGCTTCAACAGCTCCTTTGATTTCCAATTTGTTAGCTCTCTTATCTACAACAAATGTATAACGGTTATTTAACTCGCTATCATTGGTCGCTTTTTCCGTAATAATAGGTTTTACTAAAATATTCATATCTATTATTTGCTAAAATTTGCTTCAATTCCTTCTAAAGAACCCTCCATAAACACAACCTTACTTGCATTTAAAACACCATAAGTACTTAATTCTGAGTTACTTACAACTTTCGTTCTCTTTAAATTTCGTGATGACAAATATACATTATTATTTGATTCAGACAACACAAACAGTGATTTTTTGTCCTCTAACCCTAAAGCCTTCAATACGTTAACAAAGTTCTTTGTCTTTGGTGCATCGAACTCAAAGTTCTCCACAACGACAACATTGTTCTCTTTTGCTTGTGTACTTAACGCCGATTTACGAGCTAAACGCTTCAAATTTTTGTTTAGTTTGAAAGAATAATTTCTTGGTCTTGGTCCGAACATACGTCCTCCACCTCTAAAAACACCAGACTTGATAGAACCTGCTCTTGCAGTACCAGTTCCTTTTTGTTTCTTAATCTTTCTAGTACTTCCTGTAATCTCAGCTCTTTCTTTAGCCTTGTGAGTACCTTGTCTTTTGTTAGCCAAATGCTGCTTTACATCTAAGTAAATTGCGTGGTTGTTTGGCTCTATTTCGAATACATCGCTAGAAAGTTCAACTTTTCTACCTGTATCTTTTCCGGTAATATCTAAAACTGCTACTTTCATTATTTCTGAATAGTTACGTAAGCATTTT
>JBELDQ010000047.1:10007-12135 GCA_042094215.1 Polaribacter sp.
GGAACTGCTCCTTTAACAACAAGTAAGTTCTTTTCAGCAACTACTTTTAATACTTTTAGATTTTGTACTTTAACTGTATCTCCTCCCATTCTACCTGCCATACGCATTCCTTTGAATACTCTTGCTGGGTAAGATGCGGCACCAATAGATCCCGGTGCTCTTAAACGGTTATGTTGTCCGTGTGTTGCTTGACCAACTCCGGCAAACCCATGACGTTTTACAACCCCTTGGAAACCTTTACCTTTAGAAGTTCCTGAAACATCAACAAATTCACCTTCTTCAAAGTGCGCTACGGTGATTGAATCTCCTAATTTGTACTCGTCTTCAAAACCTTGAAATTCGATTACTTTTCTTTTCGCAGTAGTTCCTGCTTTTTTAAAGTGACCATCCAAAGCTTTGTTAGAACTTTTTGCTTTTTTGTCATCGAAACCAAGTTGCAAAGCACTGTAGCCGTCAACTTCTTCAGTTCTGACTTGGGTAACAACACAAGGACCTGCTTCAATTACTGTACAAGGAATGTTCTTCCCGTTTTCATCGAATAAGCTGGTCATCCCAATCTTTCTTCCTATTAATCCAGACATTTTGTTTAGATTTTAGACGTTAGATATTTTATCCATCGCGTCTCTATTAATAATTAATTATTTGAAACTTCCGTTTCTGTTGTCCTTCTAGAAATTCAATTCAAAAAAAACAGCGTTAAACATGTTCAACGCTGAATATGTTTTACCGTTTTTCCTTCGCGAAACCCTCCGGACATGTGCACTCTCAATTCTCTTTAGAGTGTATGGTTTTTTGCGCGCTACACGCTCCTGATTTCCATCAGAAAGCTAGTTGCTTTCAGTCTAAAAAATAAACTGAAAGCCTAGCTTATAGTACTTATACTTTGATTTCAACTTCAACGCCACTTGGTAACTCAAGTTTCATTAGTGCATCAATAGTCTTCGATGAAGAACTATAAATATCTAACAATCTTTTGTATGCAGATAGTTGAAATTGCTCTCTAGATTTTTTGTTTACGTGTGGTGAACGCAATACTGTAAAAATCTTTTTATTTGTTGGTAAAGGAATTGGACCGTTTACAACAGCTCCAGTTGACTTTACTGTCTTTACGATTTTCTCAGCAGATTTATCTACTAAATTGTAATCATAAGACTTTAATTTGATTCTAATTTTTTGACTCATTGTTTCTCTATTTAGTAAATTATCCTTTTGCCTTTGCAATTACATCTTCAGAAACATTCGATGGAGTTTCTGCATAGTGAGAAAATTCCATTGTAGATGTTGCTCTACCCGATGACATTGTTCTTAAAGAAGTTACATATCCAAACATTTCAGATAATGGAACTGTAGCTTTTACTACTTTAGATCCAGCTCTATCACTCATGTCAGAAACCTGTCCTCTTCTTCTATTCAAATCTCCTACAATATCTCCCATGTTTTCTTCAGGAGTGAGTACTTCTAATTTCATGATTGGTTCCATGATCTTAGCTTTAGCAGCTTTAGCAGCAGCCTTGTACCCCATTTTTGCAGCGATCTCAAAAGATAATTGATCCGAATCTACCGCGTGGAAAGATCCATCTTTCAATGTTACTTTTAAAGAATCCATTTCATACCCAGCTAAAGGACCGTTCTTCATTGCCATTTTGAATCCTTTCTCAATAGAAGGAACAAATTCTTTTGGCACGTTACCACCTTTAATTACAGATTCGAAAACCAATCCTTGAACACCTTCATCTGCAGGCTCCATTGTAAATACAATGTCTGCAAATTTACCACGTCCACCAGATTGCTTCTTATACACTTCTCTGTGGTCTGCTGAAGCAGTAATAGCTTCTTTGTACTCTACTTGTGGTTGTCCTTCGTTTACTTCAACTTTGAATTCACGTTTTAGACGATCAACAATAATATCTAAGTGTAACTCACCCATTCCAGAAATAATAGTCTGTCCTGAAGCTTCGTCTGTTCTTACTTGGAAGGTTGGATCTTCTTCTGCTAATTTTGCTAAAGACAATCCTAATTTATCAACATCTGCTTTGGTCTTTGGCTCCACTGCAATACCAATTACTGGATCAGGGAAGTCCATAGATTCTAAAACAATTGGATGTTTTTCATCAGATAAAGTATCACC
>JBELDQ010000048.1:0-1613 GCA_042094215.1 Polaribacter sp.
TTCCTGGGATTAATGAAAGATTTTCTAACCCTCCAAAACCTTGAGAAATACACCATAGTACAAACTCATGCCAATTCTCTCCTGCATTCACAGTTACATAAACAGCTTCTTCATGCTCTCTGTCAATAGAGATTCCTTTGATATTGATATGTGTTACAAGTTTATGAATGTCTTGAGTAAGTAACATGTTGCTGCCTCCACTGATTAGAAATAACTCTTGCTCATGTTTTACTAATTGCTGTAGTTGATATACAGATTCAATAGCAATAAAACGTTTGGCAACACATGAGATGCCAAACGTATTGTATTGTTTTAACGATATGTTTTCTAAAATAGTCAATTAAGCCATGTATTGCCTCAAGGCAGCAGCTAAAATAGCAACCGACTTTTTTAAATCTATTTTGTTTAAAACATAAGCAATTCTCACTTGATTTTTTCCCTCTCCTGGAGTTGAGTAAAATCCACTTGCTGGTGCAACCATTACGGTTTCTCCATTCAAGTCAAATTTTTCTAACATCCATTGTGCAAATGCATCTGTATCGGCTACTGGCAATTGGGCAACACAATAAAAAGCGCCTTTCGGACTTGCTACCTGCACACCTTCAATTTTTTGCAGCTCAGTAATTAAGGTATTTCTTCTTTCTACATATTCTTCAATTACATCATCAAAATAGCTTTGTGGTGTTTCTAGAGCGGCTTCACTTGCAAGCAAAGCATAGGTTGGTGGACTCAATCTCGCTTGTGCAAACTTAATAGCAGTTGCTATAAATTCTTCATTTCTAGAAACAATACAACCAATTCTAGCTCCACACATGCTGTAGCGTTTAGAAACTGAGTCAATCATAATCGCGTGCTGATCCAATCCTGTTTCACTCATGATTGAGTGATGCTGTGCACCATCATAAACAAACTCGCGATATACTTCATCTGCTATTAAAAATAAATCATGTTTTAAAACGATCTGTTTTAGTTTTTCAATTTCTTCTTTAGAGTATAAATACCCCGTCGGATTTCCGGGGTTACAAATTAAGATTGCTTTTGTTTTAGCAGTAATTAATTTTTCGAAATCTTCTATTTTAGGCAACGCAAAGTTATCTTCTATGCCAGAAATAACAGGAACTACCTGCACTCCAGACGCTGTCGAAAAACCGTTGTAATTTGCGTAAAACGGTTCTGGTATAATGACTTCATCTCCCGGATCAGTAATACTACCAATCGTAAATAATAAGGCTTCTGAACCTCCAGTAGTTGCAATAATGTGCTGCGGACTTACAGCAATATTATTTGTTGCATAATATCTAGAAAGCTTTGTTCTGTATTCTTCAGAACCTTCAGAACGTGCATACGACAACACCTCAATGGTATTGTTTTTAATGGCATCTAAGGCAACTTGTGGTGTTTTAATATCTGGTTGTCCTATATTTAAATGATACACTTTAGTACCTTTCTTTTTGGCATGTTCTGCATAGGGCACCAATTTACGAATTGGTGATTCTGGCATGGAGTTTCCTTTGGCTGAAATTAAAGGCATAACGTATAAGTTTCAATTAGTATTAGGATTGCAAATTTCTGAATTTATTTTCAATTAATGCGTCACATGTGAATATCTTTTT
>JBELDQ010000048.1:1713-10664 GCA_042094215.1 Polaribacter sp.
GACAAAACAATCGTATTTAACATCGCTAAAAATGATAGTATTGGCTTAAAAAATATTGAAAGAATCAAATTACAGGGGCTCGGTGACGGGCAACCTGTAGAGGCATTGTTATCTAAAAACAACACCATGCGTATTAAAAATTTTAGCAGTACGAATGAAGATGTCTATGTTATTTTGTCAGATACATTTGATGTTTCAGGAAGAATGGGGGTTACAATTCATGGTGTTATAGGTTATCAAATCTTTAAAGATGCCATTGTTTCTGTGAATTATGTTACCAAGAAAATAACACTCTATAACCCCAAAACATATCGTTATAAAAAGTGTAGAAAGTGTCAAACGTTTCCAATACAATTTTATCGAAACAAACCCTATATAGATGCCAAGGTGCAACTAGATACGCTGAGTGATCAGCAGACAGATGTTAAATTATTAATCGATACAGGAGGAAGTAGTGCTGTTTGGTTGTTCGAAAAATCTAAAAAAGAAATACAGACGCCAACGAATCATTTTAGAGCCATCTTAGGCCAAGGATTGAGTGGTACCATTTATGGAAATAAAAGCAGAATTAAAGGAATTGATATTGGGACTTTTCATATCAAAAACCCAACCGTATCCTTCCTAGATTCCACCTCTACCTATTATGCCAGGCAGTTCACAGCAAGAAATGGGAGCATTGGAGGCAATATTTTAAAAAGATTTAAGCTTTGGATTGACTATACAAATAAAAAAATGACCTTTAAAAAAAAGGGATCATTTCGTGGTGGATTTGAATACGATATGAGCGGTATGGATGTTGTTTACAGTGGAAAAGTATTGGTCAGAGAAAGAGATAAAACGGTGTCTAGCGATACCTACTTGAGTTCCAATATGAGCACTACCGAGCGCAACACCATTAGTTTAGTAACGAGTTATGCCTATCGGTTTAAACCCTCTTTTAGAGTGCAACATGTTTTATTAGACTCTCCTGCGTATCATGCAGGGATTCAAAAAAATGATCTGATCATGAGTGTCAATGGAACCAAAGCCTATGAGTTCACCTTGGCAGAGTTATTAGCTAAATTTCAAACAAAAGATAATCAAAAAGTTAGAATGATCATCGAAAGAAGAGGTGTGCAAAAGAAGGTTGAATTTAGATTGATACAAAAGATTTAATCATTTTCAAGCATTCCTTTTTCTTTTATAAGCTCTGACTCTTTTTGAGCGACAAAGCCCTTAATTTTAAGTCTTTTTATAGACTGTCTCGCATTAGATACTATGGTGAATTGTTTTATAAAACCACCTAGTTTAGAGGTGTCATAAGAAACTTCAATAACTCCTTTCTCTCCTGGCATAATTGGTCTTGTTGGTTTTTTTGGTACTGCGCAATCACAGGATGTTTTGATTTCTTTGATGACAAGTGGACTTCCACCCACATTTGTAAATTCAAAGACCCTGTTCCCATTTGCATGTTGCTCAATTTTTCCATAGTTCATTACTTCTTTTACAAACTTAAATACAGGTCTCGATGCATTTGAGTTTTGCGCTACAATCCAAAGTGGTGAATTTAGTAAAAAAAGGAAGAGAATATATTTCTTCATGTTGAATGTATTTTAGGTAAAAATAGTACTTTTGCTATTTATATTTCAAAAATTAAGCCAAAGAATGGATATCCCATCTAAATATATTGCAACAAGTGTAGAGCAGAAATGGTATGAATATTGGATGCAGAATGATTATTTTCATTCTACACCAGATAAAAGAGAACCTTACACCATTGTTATTCCACCACCAAACGTAACAGGGGTCCTGCATATGGGCCATATGTTAAACAATACGATTCAAGATGTGCTGATTCGAAGAGCTCGTTTACAAGGTAAAAATGCGTGTTGGGTTCCTGGAACCGATCATGCATCTATTGCTACAGAGGCAAAAGTTGTAGCCAAGCTAAAAGAGCAAGGAATTGATAAGAATGACTTGACAAGAGAAGAGTTTTTGGAACATGCTTGGGAATGGAAACATGAGTACGGAGGTATCATTTTAGAGCAATTAAAGAAATTAGGTTGTTCTTGTGATTGGGAGAGAACGTCATTTACAATGGACCCAGAAATGTCAGAAGCGGTAGTGAAGATCTTTGTTGATTTGTACAATAAAGGATTAATTTACCGAGGTTATAGAATGGTAAATTGGGATCCAGAGGCCAAAACAACCTTATCTGATGAAGAAGTAATTCATGTTGAAAAACAAGGGAATCTGTATTATATAGCCTATAAAATTGAGGACTCTGAGGAGACTTTAACCATTGCTACAACAAGACCAGAAACCATTTTTGGGGATACAGCAATTTGTATCAATCCAAATGATCCGCGTTTTACCCATTTAAAAGGGAAGAAAGCCATTGTGCCGCTAAGCAATCGTGTCATTCCAATTATTGAGGATGACTATGTGGATATTGCCTTTGGAACAGGATGTTTAAAAGTAACACCAGCTCATGATGAAAACGATAAAGTCTTAGGAGATACCCACGGATTGGAAGTCATCGATATTTTCAATGACGATGCCTCGTTGAACTCTTTTGGATTGCATTATGAAGGAAAAGACAGGTTTGTTGCTCGTAAAGAGGTTGTAAAAGAACTAGAAGAAAAAGAGATTTTAATAAAGACAGAAACACACTTAAATAAGGTGGGTACTTCAGAAAGAACCAAAGCGGTCATCGAACCGAGATTGTCTGATCAATGGTTTTTAAAAATGGAAGAATTGGCAAAGCCAGCTATTGATGCCGTTTTAGGAGATCAGGCAGAAGTAAATCTGTATCCTAAAAAATTCGAAAATACCTACCGCCATTGGATGGAGAATGTCCGTGATTGGAATATTTCGCGTCAATTAATGTGGGGGCAACAGATTCCCGCCTATTTCTATGGCGATGGAAAAGAAGATTTTGTAGTTGCACAAAATCCTGAAGAAGCATTGGCATTGGCAAAAGAAAAAACGGGGGATTTAGCTCTTGTAGCTGCCGATTTGAAACAAGAGTCTGATGTGGTTGATACCTGGTTTTCTGCATGGTTGTGGCCAATGAATGTGTTCGATGGGATTCGAAATCCAGAGAATGAAGAAATTCAATACTATTATCCAACCAATGATCTTGTAACAGGACCGGATATCTTATTTTTCTGGGTAGCTCGTATGATTGTTGCTGGGTATGAATTCAAAGATAAAAAACCATTTAATAATGTGTATTTGACAGGTTTGGTGCGTGATAAACAACGTAGAAAAATGTCAAAATCATTAGGTAACTCTCCTGATGCACTTAAACTAATTGAGGAGTATGGTGCAGATGGAGTTCGAGTGGGATTATTATTGAGCGCTGCGGCAGGAAATGACTTAATGTTTGATGAAGCATTATGTCAGCAAGGAAAAGGTTTTGCAAATAAAATTTGGAATGCATTTCGATTGGTGAACGGTTGGAAGGTTGATGCGGCTAAACCACAAAGAGTAGTAGCGAAAATAGCAATAGATTGGTATGATGCAAAATTTCAAACCGTTCTAGCTGAAATAGAAGATCACTTTTCGAAATATAGATTGTCTGATGCACTGATGGCTATTTATAAATTGGTTTGGGATGATTTTGCTTCTTGGTTCTTGGAAATGGTAAAGCCAGAATTTGGTCAGCCAATAGATCAGAAAACCTATGATGCTGTAATCACTGCTTTTGAAAATAACTTGAAACTATTGCATCCGTTTATGCCTTTTTTAACAGAGGAGATTTGGCAATTCATAGCAGAGAGAACCCCAGAGGAAGCTTTAATTGTAGCAACATGGCCAAAAGCCAAACCTATAGATACGCAACTAATTACTGATTTTTCAATCATCGCAGATGTAGTCTCGGGAATTAGAACGATTAGAAAAGAAAAAAATATTTCTTTTAAAGAGCCGATTGAGTTATTTGTTGTGAATAATGATGAGGCTACAACGGCATTAGATGCTGTGATTCAAAAACTAACAAATACAGCGTCTATTTCATATATTAAAGACAAGGTAGATGGAGCTTCGTTTAGAGTAAAATCTAATGAGTATTTTGTACCTGTTGCCATAGATGCCATTGATGTTGAAGCTGAAACTGCAAAGTTAAACGCAGAATTAAAAAGAGCAGAAGGGTTTTTGTTTGGTATTACAAAAAAGTTAGCCAATGAGCGCTTTGTAAGCAATGCACCTGAGAAAGTACTTGCTTTAGAACGTAAGAAAGAGGCAGATACACTTGCTAAAATTGAAACAATCAAAAAGAGTTTACAAAGCTTGAAGTAAGGAAAAATAATAAGTAAAAAAAGCTCCAAATTTGGAGCTTTTTTTTATGCAGTTAATTCTTCAATTTTATAATTCTTCCAATATTGCATAATAATGAAGGAGCACACAACAGCTGATGCATAACCCTCAACACTAATGGCAAATAGAATGAGCTGTAAGCTCAAGTTTTTACCCCATAGAAAGGAGTTTTCTAATACATTTAGAAAACTAGGCTCTATAAAACTTACATAGACGACAAGTCCAAAAATAATGATAGCCGTTGCAATGACAGAGGTAGCAATTCCAATAAATAAATTCGAAATATAGAAGTTATCTTTGTTGTGAATAATATTGCCTTTAATGGCGCTATTGATACCCCAGACAACAAAAATGAAGTTTAAAAAACGCAACTCAGAAACACTGTCTAAGCCAAATAGTTTCATTACAAAGAAATACGCAATGACCCCTAGGACTATTTTAAAAGCACCTATACTAATGATTTTATTTGTACTCATAATTTAATTTTTTTAAAAAAGTTATGAAGGGGCTTTCGTAAGGTACAAAATAAATTAGTAATACTCAGTCTTTTAACTTGTGTTTCTAGATGGGTGCTTATTTTTGAATGGCCTTTTTAAAGCCAATAGCTGCTATCAACCCAATAATTGGAAGTAGTGTAAATAGCGAAAATAGTTTCTGATATTCTGTAATTGTTGGGTTTTCTCCTAAAATATAACCAATCCCTAAAGACATAAAAATATCAGGTGTAAAACCAACAACAGAAATGATTCCAACTAAAGTTCCTGTGAGTTGTAAAGGAATTTTTGTTTCTTCAATAATAGCAAAATATAAACCTCTTAAAGCATAGGTTCCTAAGGCCATAAAGAAAAAGAGTGTGAATGATAAAAACAAGGGCTGATTAGAAAAGAAACCCAGACCTAGTATCGAAGAGGTTCCTAGTAAAATTGCGAAACAAGGTACGAGTAGTTTTGAAGGCACGTATCGATCTGCCAACCACCCAATAGAAATCGCTGCAAGTGGTCGTATGTATTGAATGCTAACCGCAAAATAAGTAGCCTCTTCCAAGCTATATCCCCAAACATCTCTTGCATAGGTGCCGTAGGTTCCTGTGAGTTTATAGGCACAATATGCACAGAAAATAAGAAGCGAATGGTAGATTACTTTTCGGTCTTTCATCAAAATAAAAGCCTGTTTAAAGTCAAATTGAAATTCTTTTTTAGAAGCCATTTCGGTGTCTTCTTTCGGCAATACCCACCAAACGAGTAAGGATACTAAAAAGACAATCCCTGTGATGCTACCAATAATAGTTTGCAAGGTGTTTACCTTGTCATCAAAAGTAATGTTTAAAGCGTCTGCAGGAAAAAAGAAGCTGAGTATGCCAGCTCCAGATAAGGCAATTGTAGCCGCAAATAAGCCTCTTCCTCCGTCTAATAGCCCAAAGGATAGTCCTTGATTGTTGGCGTTTCCCCATTGTCGTGTTGCCTTTATTAAGGACGCCCAGAATAAAAAGATGGTAGAGATACCCCAAAAAGCATAGACTATTTTTAAGGTAAATAGCGATGGAATTGTCGTCATCCATACCCCACCAATAGCGGTCAAGCTTAAAGAAATTGATAGTAATTTCCTGGATTCCCATTTATCAGCGATAAAACCTCCAAAAAAGTACGAAATTACAGCTGTAATGCCGTACAATGCTTGCGCTTCGCCAATATCTGCATCAGAAATAAGAAAAGCTTCTCTGATGACGGGTTTAAAAACACGCATCACAATAAAAGGTAGTAAAAAGATGGCTTCGCCTGCGACAATGAGTGCGAGCATTGAGGTAATTTTGTGCTTTTTCTTCAAGGTAGTAAGTTTGGTGCTGAAATGTACAAAAAACAATGAAGACTGACCTATCGCCCTTTCATTTATTTCTGCAGTGCAGGCATTCAAAAGTTATACCTAGGCAATTGCTTCTTTCAATAGTGTAATAGGATGCTTTGCAATGCGTTTTGTACCGTCATAAATTTGATGCCTACAACTTGTGCCTGCAGCAGCAATTTCAGTAGTTGAAGCACAGTTTCTTATTTTTGGAAATAAGGTATCTTCTCCAACTTGCATGCTCAGTGCGTAATGTTCTTTTTCATATCCGAAACTTCCAGCCATACCACAGCATCCAGTCGTAAGAATGGTCACTGAATAGTTTTTTGGGATGTTTAATATATTAAAACTAGCCATCGTACTCGATAAGGCTTTTTGATGACAATGCCCGTGAATTTTAAGTGTTTTTGGCGCTGTCGTAAATACAGCTGAATCAATATTGCCTTGTTGATGTTCGTTATTTAAAAACTCTTCAATGGTAAATGCATGCTTTGCTATTTTTTTAGCAGCGTTTTTATCATCAGCCAAACGTATGTATTCGTCTCTAAATGTTAGGATGGCTGAAGGCTCAATACCTAGTAACGGAGTTTTTGCAGTGATGATGTCTCTAAAAAGTGTAATGTTTTCATTACATACCTCTTTGGCTTCTTTTAAAAAACCTTTTGAGATAAAACTACGACCACTTTCTTTATGGTTGATCACTTCTACAGCATAGCCCAATTTTTCTAGAACATACATAGCGTCTTTACCAATTTCAACGTCGTAATAATTGGTAAATTCATCATTAAATAGGTATACCTTTTTTTCTTTTTTCGCTTGTTGTTGTTGTTGTTGTTTTGAAAACCATTTGCTAAATGTGTGAGTTGCCAATTTAGGAACGCTTCTTTCTTGGGCAACTCCCATCACCGCTTTTGCCAAAGAAGTGTTGAGTACCGCATTGGTCAATGTCGGAGTAAGGCTTCCAAGTTTGTTGTATTTTACATTGTTAGCAAAGAGCTTGCTTCTAAACGAATAGCCATTTGTTTCTTGATATTGATATAAGAACTCTGCCTTTAAAGCAGCTACGTCTACATTACTTGGGCATTCTGATGCACACGCCTTGCAGCTTAAGCACAGATCGAATACCTCCTTTAATTCTTTGTGATTGAATTTATTTTGTTCTTCAGAATTGGTTAAGAATTCACGTAAGGTATTTGCTCTGGCTCGTGTAGTGTCTTTTTCATTTTTCGAAGCTCTGTAACTAGGGCACATGGTACCTCCTGCAGAAGCTGGTTTTCTACAATCACCAGAACCGTTGCATTTTTCGGCTAATTTTAAAATCCCTTCACTTTCCGAAAAATCTTGCAGCGTTTTAATTTTAGGTTCCTTGCGGTCTACTTCATAACGCAAACTTTTATCCATAGGAAAAGCATCTGTGATTTTTCCTTTGTTGAATACGTTATTTGGATCAAATGCTTTTTTAATTCTCCTCAGTAATTGGTAATTGTTTTCTCCAATCATTAAAGGAATAAACTCAGCACGCACAATACCGTCTCCGTGTTCTCCACTAAATGATCCTTTGTATTTTTTGACCAATGCTGCAGTTTCGGTGGTGATTTTTCGAAACAACACCACGTCTTCCTTTTTCTTTAAGTTTAAAATTGGACGCAAGTGAATTTCACCTGCTCCAGCATGCGCATAATAAACAGCCTCCTGCTGGTAAGCATCCATTATTTTGGTAAAATCTTCTATAAAGTCTGGTAAATCATTCAGATCAACGGCAGTATCCTCAATACAAGCAACTGCTTTTTGATCTCCAACCATATTGCCCAACAATCCCAAACCTGCTTTACGCAAGGCAAATATCTTCGTAATATCATCACCATAGATTTTGGGATGGTGATATCCCATGTCATGACGTTTTAAATCTTCAATTAAAGCATCTGCCAATACTTCTGCTTCTTCAACAGTGTCTGCTGCAACTTCTAGCATTAAAACAGCGCCAGGATCTCCTTGCAAAAAAAACCTATTTTTAGCTTGTTCTCTGTTGTTCTTAGTACAGTCTAGAATGACTTTGTCCATCAATTCACAGGTGTATAAGTTGTGATTCATGGTGATTACGGTTGCTTTTAAACTTTCATTTACGGTATTGAAATGAGAAGTAACCATAATGCTCTTCTTTGGTTGAACCTCGTCGAGTTTCACTGTGATTTCTGTAGAAAAAGCCAAGGTTCCCTCGCTACCCGATAAGAATTTCGCAACATTGATAGTAGGCTCAGTACCTCCAAATAAATCAGAGGTTAAGAATTCATCTACGGCATATCCTGTGTTACGCCTATGAATCGTTTCTTTTGGGAATTCTTTTTGAATCTCTTGTTGCGTGGAGTCAAAAATCAACTCATCATAAATTGCAGTATAAATCTGTCCCTCTAGAGAATCTAGTGTCATTTTTTTCTTAAACTCTTCAGAAGTAATTTCGGCAAATGTGGCCAAGCTGCCATCGCTTAAAATAGCATCTATCGAAACTACTTTGTCTCTGGTAACTCCATAGCGAATTGAAGTACTTCCAGAAGAATTATTTCCCACCATTCCACCAATCATACATCGATTGGATGTAGAGGTATTTGGACCGAAGAACAACCCATGTGGTTTTAAAAATAAGTTCAACTCATCTCGAATAATACCGGGTTGGAGTCGAATTGTTTTGTTTGCAGTATCTAGAGAAATGATCTTTGTGAAATATTTTGAAACATCCACTACAATCCCGTCACCAACACATTGACCTGCTAGAGAAGTTCCTGCTGTTCTAGGAATTAATGTGGTGCTGTTTTGGG
>JBELDQ010000048.1:10764-12057 GCA_042094215.1 Polaribacter sp.
GTACCAGCCACTCCGTTTATCAAATGCACTTGTTCATAGAGCACTTTTCTCAAATGCTCATTGTCTCGTGCAAATATCAGAATAAAAATCGCATAATTACCAGAAACATAATTACATTCTACAATCTCTTCAATCTTTTTCATCTCTTCCATCACACTTTTTGCAAAACGTGCCTCTCGCAATCGAATTCCTGTATATGATTTGGTTTTAAAACCCAACATTTTTTCATCCAACACAAACTCGGTATGCTTTATAACTCCCGCATCTGTTAGTTTTTTAATTCGCTGATGCACCAACGAATTAGAAATGTTTAGTTCTTCTGCAATTTTCGAATAGGCTTTTCGTGCATCTTTTCGCAAGATGTGTAAGATTTCTTTGTCTGTATAATCAAATTGACTTTCCATGTGCACTTGTTGTGTTGAATACTGTCAAATACTAGTTTTTTGTTTTGTATAAAGTTAATTTAACTTAAAATAACTCCTATGAGTGTAAAATTACTTATTCTATGTCGATTAATAAAGTAAATCAACTTATTTTTGACCAATAAATAAAAAACACCATGACAACGAAAGAGATTTTTGACACTTTGTGGAATGAGTACACTGAAAGAACACCATCTGCTCAAAAAATAAAAGAATTATTCATCAATGAAGGGAATAACATTTATAACGATCATGTTGCTTTGAGAACTTTTGATGATCCAAGAGTGAACATTGATGTAATGGCTGCGCCATTTATTGCTGCAGGCTATGTTGCTTGTGGTGACTATACTTTTGAAAAAAAGAAATTATATGCACAGCATTTTGAGCATGCAACAGATACAACTGCCCCGAGAGTATTTATCAGTCAATTAGAAACGGCTGCTTTTTCAGTTGAATTGCAAGAAGCGGTTAGACATATGATTGATGCCATTCCTGCCGAAGATTTAGCTTCTGGTGAATTGGTTTTTAAAGGACGCTTATGGGAGCAGCCTTCTTTTGCCTTGTATGAAAAATTACAAGCAGAAACTGAATATGCAGCTTGGTTGTATGTCAATGGATTTTGTTCAAATCACTTTACGGTAGATGTAAACAAATTGGATACCTTCACTTCTTTAGAAGAAGTCAATGAATTTTTAAAAGTGCAAGGGTTTAAGATGAATGCTTCAGGAGGAGAGATCAAAGGAACTCCTGAGCAATTCTTAGAGCAATCTAGTGTCTTGGCAGACAAAATTCCTGTTGCTTTTAAAGAAGTAACCAAAGAGATTACTTCATGTTACTACGAATTTGCTTTTAGACATGCCATGGAAAATGG
>JBELDQ010000049.1:0-4346 GCA_042094215.1 Polaribacter sp.
TTAAAAAATGGTAATTTTACATCAGTTTTAAACCCATATCATGGCACACGATTTAAGCAACCACCGCAAATCTTACGACAAACAAGAACTGATAGAAAGCAACTGCCCCAAAAACCCTCTTGATTTATTTCATCAGTGGTTTTCAACAGCAGATGCCTCTGAACGCATTGAAGAGGCAAATGCAATGACAGTCGCTTCTATAGGAAGCGATGGCTTCCCTAAAAGCAGAGTGGTGCTATTAAAAAAATACACCTCAGATGGGTTCATTTTTTATACCAATTACACGTCAGAAAAAGGAAAAGCAATTGCAGCAAATAAGCAGGTTTGTTTGTCTTTTTTTTGGCCAAGTTTAGAACAACAAATCATTATCAAAGGAACAGCAGAAAAATTAGATGAAAGTGCCTCAGATGCATACTTCGATTCCAGACCAGACGGAAGTAAACTAGGTGCCTGGGCATCCAACCAAAGTGAAATTGTTGCCTCAAGAACACCTCTTGAAGAAACATTAGCCGATCTAGAGAAGGAGTACGCAAACAAAGAAATTCCCAGACCAAAACATTGGGGAGGCTATGTAATCAAACCTATTTCTATTGAATTTTGGCAAGGGAGACCTAACAGAATGCATGACCGAATTCGTTATACTTTAGAAAAAGATTTTTCTTGGAAAATAGAACGATTAGCTCCCTAACTTTTTACAAATAGAACTACTTAAGGAAGTTCATTTTCTCTTTAATGAGATGTATATCGGTGAAAACATAGGCTATTTCTCACTTGTTTAAAAATAGAAAAAGGAAAAAAGGGGATGCTAAAAATCTGAGAACTTAAATGTTTTAAGTATCTTTACTCTATCAAAATTTAGAATGAAAACACTCTATATTGTAAGACATGCAAAATCATCTTGGGAATATGATGGTATTGCAGATATTGATAGACCCTTAAAAAAGAGAGGTATTAAAGATGCACACTTGCTATCTACCTATCTTGCATCGGTGATTCAAAAGCCCGATGTTTTTGTCACCAGTAGCGCAAACAGAGCATTGCATACATCGAGTATTTTCTGTGAAAACTTTGGATACCCAATGGCCAATCTAAAAATTAAACGTCAGCTGTATAGCTTTAGTGATGGGTATTTGGTAAAAACAATTAAAGCTTTAGATGACAATTTTGATTCAGCTATTATTTTTAGTCATGACCATGGCATCAATACCTTTGTAAACAAATTTGGGAATAAACCTATTGCCCATGTACCAACATGCGGTGTGATTGGAATTCAGTTTGAAAACAAACATTGGAAAAGCATTAAAAAGGGAGAAACCATCTTAGTGGAAACACCTAAAAACCATAAATAAAAAGCATTGTTAAAAATAAAAAAATATGCTGCCATTGATATAGGATCTAATGCCATTAGATTGCTCATATCCAATATCATCATTGATGAAGGGAAAGAACCACAGTTTAAAAAATCTTCATTAGTGCGCGTCCCCATTCGATTAGGAGCTGATGCTTTTGTCTCTGGAACCATCAGTCCTGAAAATATTGATCGTATGATTGATGCGATGAAAGCTTTTAAGCTACTTATGAATGTACATGGTGTGGAAAAATACAAAGCATGTGCAACCTCAGCTATGCGAGAAGCCTCTAATGGTGGAGAAATTGTTGAACTCATTAAAGAGAAAACAAGCATTGATATCGATGTTATTGACGGTAAAAAAGAGGCTGCTATTATTTTCTCTACAGACTTAAGTGAATTGATTGAAAGCGACCAGTCTTACTTATATGTTGATGTTGGAGGGGGTAGTACTGAATTCACCATATTTTCTAAAGGTAGAATTATAAATTCTAAGTCTTTTAAAATGGGAACCGTTCGCTTGATCAATAACAAAAAATCAGAAAATAAAGTTATTTTTAAAGAAGTTCAACACTGGATTGAGGCGAATACAGGAAATCTAAAAAAAATAACCCTCATAGGCTCTGGAGGCAACATCAATAAGATTTTTAAAATGTCTGGAAGAACTTATGGCAAACCCATATCTTACATCTATTTAAATGCCCAATACCAGTTCTTAAAGCAGATGAGTTACAAAGATCGTATTTCTGAATTGAGCTTGAATCCAGATAGAGCAGATGTCATTATACCAGCAACAAAAATCTATTTATCAGCTATGAAATGGAGTGGTGCTCGTAAAATCTTTGTGCCCAAAATAGGATTGTCAGATGGAATTATCAAAAATCTCTACAACAACAACCTATAAATCAGCATTCACATAATTAAGAATCAAGTTGTCAAATTCACTTTGACGATCTACAAAAGTTGTTGCAATAGGCAAATAATACAAATTTGTCAAACGATTTTCAAGTCTCACATAGTCTTTTTCCGTAGTTAAAATCATTTTTTGACTGCCTTTTAGTGCATCAAATTGCGCCTGTAAGCCCTGTACTTCATTTTCGGAAAACTGATGATGATCGGAGAAACTCACATGCGTATATTTGCAATGTAAATCTGAAAGATGCGCTAACAGTGGTGCTGGATTTGCAATACCCGTGATCAATACAACCTCGTAATTACGCAATTCGGAAGCAGAAATACGCTGTTCACGAACACCAAACAACTCCGTTGAGTATTTGATGCTAGAAAAGAAAATTGGCCCTTTAAAATACCTACGAACCAGCTTCTTAATGTCATTTTGTTCCACCATACTAATGGAACGCGGACATTTGGTAATAATCACTGCGTTTGCACGCTGTACACCAATCCTGCGCTCTCTCAAGTTCCCTGTTGGCAATACAAAATCATTTGAGAACAAGTCGTTGTACTTGGTCAGAACCACATAAAACCCAGCTTTTACTTTGCGATGCTGAAAAGCATCGTCTAACAATACAATAGAAGACTTGTGTAATTTTTGAATTCCATGTACCCTATTTTCATCTACTGCAACAGTAATATCGGGAAACTTCTTGTAAAACTGAAGCGGTTCATCACCTATATCGGCTGCCGTTTTGGTTGCGTCTGCGCACAAGAAGCCTTTCGTATTTCTACCATATCCTCTGCTCAACACAGCCAAACTACGTCCCTTCAAAAGCTGTATTAGATATTCTATTTGAGGTGTCTTCCCTGTACCGCCAACAGATAAATTACCCACTGCAATAATCGGCTTGTGAAATGCAGTTGCTTTCAAAAAGCCTATATCATACAAAAAGTTACGTATTGAGGTAACAACTATGTACATGATGGTAAAAGGGAACAATAAAAATCGAATCAACTTCATTACTTGCATATAAAACCTTTAGGTTAGAACTATAACAAACTTATAAAATTAAATATAAACAGTTCATTGTAATTAAAAATCTTAACTTTGATTTTTGCTCAAAACTATTTTTAATGAACATACAAGAAATAACCGAGTACATTGAAAAGCTTGCTCCATTGGAGTATGCCGAAGGGTTTGACAATGTTGGTCTACTAGTAGGATCTTACCAAACTAAGGTGACAGGTGTGCTAGTAACACTAGACACCTTAGAGGATACAATAGATGAAGCAATCGAAAAAAAATGCAATCTCATCGTAAGCTTCCACCCTATCATATTTAGCGGATTAAAAAAATTAAACGGAAATAACTACGTTGAAAGAGTCGTTTTGAAAGCCATTCAGAATGGTATTGCAATCTACGCAACACATACGGCCTTAGACAATGTGCAACGAGGTGTAAGTGGAAAAATTTGTGAGGTACTTAATTTACAAAATATTGAAACGCTCATTCCAAAAACAACAGTCACCTCTTCTGAAACTATAGGTATGGGAATGCTAGGTGAATTGCCTAATGAAATGGGAGAACAACAGTTTTTGAAATTTGTTAAAACCACTATGAATACTGAATGTATTAGACATTCAGAATTGACTGGAAGCACCATAAAAAGAGTAGCTGTTTTAGGCGGATCCGGGAGCTTTGCTATTGACAATGCAATATACTCAAAAGCAGATGCTTATATTAGTGCCGACTTTAAATACCACGATTTTTTTAAAGCAGAAAAAAAGATTTTACTCGCAGATATTGGTCATTATGAAAGTGAGCAGTTCACAAAAAACCTTTTAGTTGAGTATCTTACAAAAAAATTCACTAATTTTGCAATCATTTTATCAGAAAAAAGTACAAATCCAATTTATTACATTTAAACATGGCAAAAAAGAAAGAGGTTACTGTAGAAGAAAAACTAAGAGCACTATATGACTTACAATTGATTGATTCTAGAATCGATGAAATTAAAAATGTAAGTGGTGAATTACCTTTAGAAGTAGAGGACTTAGAAGACGAAGTTGCCGGTTTAAATACGAGACTTTCAAATTTTGC
>JBELDQ010000049.1:4446-12031 GCA_042094215.1 Polaribacter sp.
TTAGATGACATCTTAAAAGAAACAGAGAAAGATCAAAAGCTTCTAGCAGAAAAATCAATTGAATTCTCTGCGGCTATTGATGATCACTTATTAGGAGCTTATAAAAGAATTAGAAATAAAGTAAAGAACGGATTGGCTGTTGTGTCTATTGAAAGAGGGGCTTCTGGAGGTTCTTTCTTTACCATTCCACCTCAAGTACAAGTAGAAATTGCGACTCGTAAAAAAATCACAATCGATGAATACAGTGGTAGAATTTTAGTTGATGCTGAATTGGCTAGAGAAGAAAAAGAAAAAATTGACCAGTTGATGTCTTAATAGAATAAAGGTTTACATACAAAAAACTCGAAACAGCTGTTTCGAGTTTTTTTTATGACAAACTTCAATAACTTTTAATAATCTAAGCTTTTCATATAGGCAAGCTTTTGCTTCCAAACAGCGACACCTTTTATGTGATTATCAATACTTGATCTTACATTTAAAAGCAAGGGATTATCACTTGTTGCATTCGAGAAAAAACTTAAATTATTTTCAAGTTGCTGAATCTCCTTATTAATTTCATCAATTTTCTTTCTCACAAACGTTAGCTCTGAATTCAATTTGTACACATCATTCTGAGCAAGGTGGCCATCTACCAAATTTTTAAACTTGAGCATCGAAATTTCTTCGCTACTCATTGACAATCCCTCTAATAATTTATCGATATGCTTATTAAATTTAGATTCTATATGCCGAACGCTTCTAGGTGTTTCTCCAAAAGCTCTCCATTTCTGTATGAATTCATTTATCTCTTCTAAGCTCGCTTTTTCTATTGCCTTCACCATATCTAAATACGCTTTCTTCTCTTCAATAAAAGCCATTTGCTCTTTATTAACAGCATCTTGCTTATTGTGTAACCTATCAAAATATCGATTACAAGCAGCTTTAAACCGCTTCCAAATTGGATCTGAGAATTTACGCGGCACATGTCCTATTTTTTTCCAATCAGCCTGAATTTTTTTCATCGAATTGGTTGCATTTTCCCAATCATCACTATCTTGTAAAGATTCGGCCAACTCAATCAATGCATTTTTTTTATCTAAATTCGTTTGCTGAATACTCTTTTCAACTTTGTAAAATGCATTCTTCTCATGATTAAAGGCTTTCGTTGCTGCTTTAAATTTTTGCCAAACCTGTTCACTTTTGGCATGAGGCAATTTACCAGCATCAAAATAAGCTGTTCTCATCGCTTCAATATCTTTAATACTTTTCTGCCAATCACTATGCTTTTTGTTCATTGAAGTATCATAGGCCTCAATTTTCTCTATAATCGTCATTTTTGCATCAATGATAGCCTGGTATTGTGATTTTAACGATCTGAAATACTCATGACGTTTGTCATGGATTCGCTTACTCGCAGCACTAAATTTTTGCCAGACTTCTTCTCTATGTTCTTGAGAAACTGGACCAATATCTTCTTTCCAGGTTTTGTGAAATTGCTGCAATTCTTTAAAAGCGTCATTTACATTTTCTAATTCTGCCAAGGCTTCCACTCTTGCAATTAATTTCAACTTCTCTTCTAGATTGTGTTTAAAGTCTAAATCTCTAAAATCATTACTTAGATGCAATAAGTCATAAAAACGCTCTACATGATGATGGTAATTCCTCCAAGTATCATTGTATTTATTTCTTGGAACAGGGCCTATATCTCTCCAACGCGTTTGCAAAGCTTTAAAACTCTTGTACATTGTTTTAGTATCGGCATCTGCAATGAGCGCTTTTAAATCGTAAATCACACTGTGCCTTTTTTCTAAATTTCCTTTTAGTAGGGTATCTAACTCACTGTAATACGCATCTCTTTTCTTTTTGTAATCGGCTAACAATGCATTGTATCGCGACTTCACTGGACTCGAATATTGAAAGTCAATAGAGTCTCCTCCGTCTGCTAAAAACGCAGCCTTTTTCTCTGCTAATAAGGCACCAAATTTTGTGTTAAATTCATTTTTAATAGCATCTGTATTTGTCTTTAACTGCTGCACAGGAAACTCTTTTAACAGTTTCTCAAATGCATCTGCCAAAGCTTCTAATTCCATATTAGGATAGTCTAACATAGGAATTGTATTCTTTTCTGCTTCCTTCTCCGCTTCTTCTGCAACTTTTTCTTCAATCTCCTCCACAGCTTTGTCTACTGACTCTTGCTGAGCTTTCTCAGCTGAATCAGCCACAACCAAGTTTGGCTTCTCTTCACCATGTCCTTTTGCAGTTTCGGATAACACCTCTTCTTTGGATTCTTTCAACTTTTCAACCACCTCTTCCTTCTCTTTACCAATTGAATCGTCTACAACAACAGAGGACTCTTCTGAAGACTTCATTTCTACAGTCACTTTTTTTTCTGTTTCGGCGGGTACAACTTCATCTGACGCTACCACTTTATTTACTTGATCTTCTGCACTCTCTTGATTCGTATCTAACATCTTATAATGTTTAAGGTTCCTATATTAAGTCTCTAAAGATAGGAATGTATATCAATATGACAAAAAAAGTATGTTTTAATCTTAAAACTTATTGATTCCAAATTTTCCAAGACTGCTCTGCCTGCAATTGCAGCATCTCCAAACCGTTCTTTATTGTTGCGTCTTTATCCTTTCCTTTCTGTAAAAAAGAAGTAACACTCGGATTGTAGATTAAATCATAAAGCAAATGAGCGGAAGAAAGAAATTGATATGGTATATCAGGACATAAATGTACCTCTGGAAAGGTACCAAGGGGAGTACAATTAATGATCACTGTATATTGCGACATCAGCGATTCAGATACATCTGCATAGGAAATTTGATTCGGTTTATCAGGCACTCGTGAAACAAACAAAAATTCGATTTGTAATTTTTGTAACACAAATGCAACAGCCTTAGACGCCCCACCTGTGCCTAAAATTAGTGCTTTTGTATGATGTTTAGACAACAAGGGGCTCAAGGAGTTTTCGAACCCATAAGCATCTGTATTAAATCCTTTTGTCTTACCTTCTTTCAAGAATTTAATGGTATTCACTGCGCCAATTGCAGCTGCCTCTTGATCCAATTCATCTACAAAATGTAAAATTTCTTGCTTATAAGGAATGGTAACATTCAACCCACAAATACTCGGCGAATTGGCACCTAGTAAGTCATGAAACTGATCAATTGTATCAATATCAAAATTTACGTACCGATAGTTTTTAAGTTTCAGCTCTTGAAACTTTTCAGAAAAATAGCCACTTGAAAAAGAGTAAGAGATTTGCTTACCAAGCAGGCCAAAGAGTTTACTATTACTTGTTTGATCTTCGTTTTCTATCATAATAATCTATTCCTAAAATTAAAGCAAACCCTGCTAAAATAAACAACATAGCAAACCATGTTTCTAACTGTGATGCATCTGGAAAAAAGCGTTGATAATTCTGCAGTATTTTATGTCCCATGTCGTCTAATACCAACTGACCATCATATTCTACATATAATTTCCGTTTCCAAGGCCATACAATTCCGAGCGATCCTGCTATAAAACCGATAATGATAGCGGTGACAATTTGATGCCAACGTTTTAATACATAACCTAATAGATGCGAAATTGAGACCAATCCAACCATAGACCCTGCCGTAAAAACCGAAACTATTTTCAAATATCGAATATTTTCTGGCAATTTCAATACTTCAAAATCACCTGATACTACCCCTGTAATGACATTAAACAACCCATTTACAGAATCTACCAATAGCAGTACATAATTCCCTAACAAGATTAAAATAAATGAACCCGATAGTCCCGGCAAAGTCATGCCAGAAACACCGATAATTCCACACACAAAAACAAACCACAAATTATCATTTTCTTGGGCAGGTGTTAAAAAGCTAATCCCCACTCCAGCAGAAATACCCATAACTAATGCAAAGACATTTTTTACATTCCATTCGCCAAAATCTTTGTACAGATACAAAACAGAACCGATAATCATTCCAAAAAACCAACTCCAAACATAAAGTTCGTAATGTTCTAAAAAATAATCAAGCACCAAAGAAACACTGAAATAACTAAACACACTCCCACCCATTACGAGCACTAAGAATTGTCCATTTATATAACGATAAAAAGATATAAATCTTCCATTGACGAGCAGCTTTAGAGCTTTGAAATTAATTTTTTGAAATGAATAAATCATTTCTTCATAAAAACTTAAGACAAAAGAAACTGTTCCGCCTGAAACACCCGGTACTTTATTCGCTGCTCCCATAGCCAATCCCTTTAAGAAAAGACTCATTTTCTGCAGAAAAGTACGTTCTTGTATCATTTATTCTTTTTTAACTGCTAACTTCTCTAAAACTAAAATTAGGGCAAAACCAACTACAGCAAGTATACATGCCATAAGCAATTGATTATTTTCAAATGAGAATGGGGAAATACTTTGTTGGTTTAATGGAACTTGTACTCCTTGAGAATTTGTTCGCCAAGTTAAGGTTTCTTTCCAAGGCCAAATTTTATTTAAAGAACCGATTATAAAACCAGTCAACACCGCCAATGTATAATTTTTAAAGTTGGTAAATAACCATTTCAAAACCCTAGAAAACGTCAATAATCCTGCAATTGCTCCTGCAAACACAATCGCAACACTCGTTACATCTCTGTTATTTACTGCCTCCAATACAGGTTTATAAGCTCCTAACAACACCAATATAAAAGCGCCAGAAATACCTGGTAAAATCATTGCACAAATTGCCAGTGCAGCCGCCAAAAACAGAAACAAAGGTGATGAATTTTCAGACACAAGGGGGTTCAAAGTTGTAATATAAAATGCCAAAGCAGCACCTAAAATTAACAAAACAAATGTGAACACATTCCATTTGCTGATTTGTTTAGCAATATAAATAACACTGGCTAACACCAATCCGAAAAAGAATGACCATAATAAAATAGGCTCATTTTCTAACATCCATTTTATTGCTTTTGCCAAAGAGATAATACTTACAAAAACTCCAACAAACAAAGAAAGTAAAAATGCCCCATTTACCTGTTTCCAAGCAGCCTTAACACCGGCTGATTTTAAGGTTTTAAACAAACCGAAATTCACATTGCTAATCGAGGTTAGCAACTCTTCGTATATACCCGAAATAAAGGCAATGGTACCACCAGAAACACCAGGAACTACATCAGCTGCCCCCATAGCCATTCCCTTTAAACCTACCACCACTAAATCTTTCATTGTTCTGCTCATATAATTACGCTTTTTTTTGGAAAAACGAAGATACAGGAATTTGTGAAAACTTCTTTTAAATAGACAAAAAAAACCGAGCTGTTTAGCTCGGCTTTAACAAGTGGCAGTGATACTGCTATTCTCTTGCTTTTATATAATTCGCAATGATTACCTGTACTGCATCAGTCTCAAAAACTGTTGGATATAACTCACTCACAATTTCTCTATATTCTGCATCAATAGCCAACCCATTTTTTAAGTGTAATAAACTATATTTTTCCTCACCTGCAAGCATAAACAAGCCACACAAACGGTATTCTATTTCTGCAAACGCTTTGTAAAAATTCTTTGCTTTTATCATGATTTTTAAAGCATCATCAAAGTCTCCTAAAAACAATAGAACGTCTGCCAATCCTACAAATATCTCTAGTGAATTATCATTCAATTCTAAACATTTATAAAATGCCTTCACAGTCTCTTCATAAAAATTTAATTGCAAATTAATTTTCGCATATGTACGCCAATACAAGGGATTGTCTTCATCTATTTGCAAAGCTTTCGATAGGTAATACAATGCTTTTTCGCATTGGTTTTCTTCTTGATACAACGTTGTTAAAAGCAACCATCCTTTATCTAACAATGGATCTTCATTTACCGCTTTTTTATAGTACTTAACCGCTGTATCTAATGCTCCTAATCGCCTATAACATTCGCCTGTTCTCAAATACACAAAAGCAGTAGGGTCATCTAACTCAAGCGTAATTAAATAATTCTCAATTGCCTCTTCATATCGCTCTAACTCTTCAAGTGTTTTTGCTTTTTCTAAATAGCCCCCAACAAAACTTTCATCAATGAGCACCGCAAAATCAAATGCTCTTAATGCTTCTTTATATTTTTTTAACACAAAGTACTGCCTTCCTAACTGATGCCAAGCAACTTCACAATAGGGATTTTTATCAATATAATTATTCAAAAAATCAATAGCTTCAAGATGATTGTTCTCCATATCGAAACAATACATGACATTGTATAAAGAAGAATAATCTTCATAATCTACTTCGATGCAATTGGCAAAATTCAACCGTGCGTTTTCAAAATCATCTAAATAGAGATACTCCATGCCAATCATCGCCCATATATCACTCTTTTCGTCAGTATTAGGCAATACCATCTTAAAGGTATTGATCGCCTCTAAATGACGGTTGTTTTTAGATAAAATGGTTGCTTTATGAATGAGTAAATCTTCATTATTGGGCTCTACAGCTTCCACTTCTTCCAAAATTGCCGATGCTTTCTTCAATTTATCTTCAAAAACCAATAACTCTACATTTAACAACTTCAAAATTACTGAGTCCGGATGCTGGTCTAATCCTAATTTCACTGCCTTCTTTGCCAATGAATGTTTTCCGTTATCTAAATAATACTGTATAATACCCTCAAACTCTGTAGAGTCGAAGAAGTATATATTATTCGTTTTTAACATGGATTCGAATTTTGATAGTGACATAGGCTTCCAATTTTATCATGAAATACATAAAAGGGGTTTATTCTTATATTTCATTTGATTCAACAACCTGTAATAATTTATCAAAAAGAAACTGACAATATTACAATGATAAAGATACCACAAGTCTTATACCACTTTTGATAAAATCAGTTTACTTTTCAACAAAATAATTAACAAAATATAACCATGACGCCAAAAGTGAGCCCTTAAAATTTTGCGATTCCTATTAATTACCCTAATTTTGTTTATAGAACAAGAATCATTAATTCAACCTGTTTACTCCAAATCTAGTTTGGCTATTTTTCTTATGAGCTCAAAAGTATTATTAAACTCGAAAGAAATTGAAATTATCTTAAACCGATTAGCATGTCAGCTTATCGAAAATCACAATGATTTTTCAAATACCGTTTTAATTGGCTTACAGCCAAGAGGCACCTATTTAGCCAATAGACTAAAAGATATTCTAACCAAAACATATCTAATTAAAGACGTAAAGCTAGGACTCTTAGATATTACTTTTTACAGAGATGATTTTAGACGAAGAGAAGCGCCATTAGACGCAAACAGTACTGAAATTAATTTTTTGATTGAAAATAAAAACGTGGTTTTAATTGATGATGTATTATTTTCAGGAAGAAGTATAAGAGCAGGCCTATCTGCTATTAATGACTTTGGAAGACCTAAACTAGTAGAACTCCTAGTACTTATCGATAGAAGATTTAGCAGACACTTGCCTATACAACCCAATTATAAAGGAAGACAAGTCGATGCAATTAACCAAGAAAAGGTAAAAGTTTACTGGACAGAAACACATCATAAAGATGCAGTTTATTTAGAACACAACAACTAAAATGAAGCAATTAAGCGTAGACCATTTATTA
>JBELDQ010000050.1:0-11733 GCA_042094215.1 Polaribacter sp.
GGCAATTGAATTTTCCCAAATAAATAGAGGGCTAAAGTTCCAAAAATGGCAATCCAAATAGCAATAAACACCTCTCTTTCTAAAAGGTGTAATTGCAATACCAAATCTGCATTCGATAAAAACTTAAATGCCAAAGCTAATTCTAGAAATCCTAAAACGACTTTTACCGTATTCAACCAGCCACCAGATTTTGGCAGTGAGTTTAACCATCCTGGAAAGGCTGCAAATAAGGCAAATGGCAATGCAATTGCCGAAGAAAAACCAAGCATACTTACTACGGGTGCAATGCGCTCACCTGTCGTCGCTGCCGCTACAAGCGCAGAACCAACAAAGGGACCAGTACAAGAAAAAGAAACAATAGCTAGAGCCAATGCCATAAAAAAGATCCCCACAAAACCACCTCTATCTGCTTGTGCATCTACTTTGGTACCCCAAGAACTTGGTAACGTCAACTCAAAAGCCCCTAAGAATGACGCTGCAAAAAAGAGCAACAACAAGAAGAAAGCAAGGTTAAACCATTCATTTGTAGACAATGCATTCAAAGCTGCAGGCCCAAAAATAGCACTCACAATCAAACCAATTACCACGTAAATAACAACAATAGAAACTCCATATATTAAAGCATTTCGAATACCTGCTGCTTTCGTTTTACTTTGCTTAGTAAAAAAACTAACCGTCATAGGAATCATTGGAAACACACATGGCGTTAGCAACGCTGCCAAGCCTCCTAAAAAACTCAATATAAAAAGCGTCATCAACCCCTTCTCTTCTTTAGACTCAATCACATTAGATACAGATACCTCCTCTTTTGAAGACAAGAAATCAACCGATTGAAGTTCAAAATTTAAATCTATTTCTGTCGGGCTTAAACATCTAGAATCATCACACACCATAAAATAGACGGAAGCAGCAACACTTGTTGCTTTAGCGGTTACATCAATGATCTGCTCAAATGTAGCGTGATCACTGAAATACGTAATATCCATATTAAAAACAGGATCAAAACCTGTAATTCCCTTTCCTTCTTTCGTTTTACCACTTAGCGTAAAAGAACCATCATTAGCATAAGTAAATAATGTTGCAATTGGCCCATCGTCAGGTACCTCTTGTGAGTACAAATGCCAACCTTTGTCAATAGTCGCTTCTGTAATTAACTTGTATTTTGTCTCTGATATTTTCTCCACAGAAGTCGACCAATCTACAGGGTCTAAAATTTGAGAAAAACTAGTGAACGACAACAGAACTGTCAATAACAATAATACCCTTTTCTTCATTGAATTGAATTTATAGAGTTCAAAGATAAATATTTCACTACGTTAAACGATAGGTTTATACATATTTAAAAAAGATAGTCATTTGGGCAATCCATCGCACAAATACCACAAAAAGATTGGCTGAAGTCAATACAATAAGTACAACATCGTAAAATTGAAGCAAAAAAAGTACTCCGACAAAAATCGGAGTACTCACAAATTACAATGCTAATAAAATTGAAAAATTGTTTTTATACTCCGAAAAGTAACCCCCCTTAAAAGCTCCCTTCTTCATATAAAGAACAATAAAAATCAATTGGATAGTTATTGATACCTTAAATATACAAAAACCTATGAACCAATGCAATACCCATAAATGGGTAAATTTACCCCCAGATTTTGGTAAAAAAACAACCTACAGGCAAATTTTAGGAGGAGAATAGACACTTCTTTCGAATATTTCAATTTCACAAAAGATACATTCTGTTAAAAAACCTAACAATTATTTAAATATCAGACAATGCAAAAAGGCACTTCTTTTTACAAAATCTAATTAAAGCATCAATATTAAGAAATGAATTGAAAGCCTCGCATAACTTTTTTATCTTTGACTCTCTAAATTATAAAAATGGACGATTTTATTTTATACCTGAACATGGGGCTAAAGCATGTTCTAGACTTTTCAGCATATGATCACATTCTGTTTCTAATTGTATTGGCTGTGATTTTTTCTTTTTATCAATTAAAAAAAGTTCTCTGGCTCATTACATTATTTACAATAGGCCACTCATTAACATTGGCACTATCGGCCTATAATATTCTAAATATTGATGTGAAAATTATCGAATTCTTAATTCCTGTTACCATAGGCATCACTGCCCTTGTTAATATTTTAAACACCGGTAAAAACAACGCATCAAAAGACACGATTAACTTGGCATTTGCCTTATTTTTTGGTTTGATTCACGGATTAGGATTCTCAAACTACTTTAGAATGATGATTGGACGAGAAGAAGACAAACTGATGCCATTAATTGAGTTTGCATTGGGTATTGAAGTCGCACAAATTATCATTGTTTTAGGAATTCTAATAATCGGTTTACTGCTACAAACATTTTTTAAAGTCACCAAAAGAGATTGGGTTTTGGTTACCTCTGCTATTGTTCT
Source organism: Polaribacter sp. (assembly GCA_042094215.1). Taxonomy (GTDB): domain Bacteria; phylum Bacteroidota; class Bacteroidia; order Flavobacteriales; family Flavobacteriaceae; genus Polaribacter. Next base: position 2,421 of record JBELDQ010000050.1, read on the forward strand.
CGGGTTTGTAATCCCAATGATGATAGAACGTGTTTTTTGGTAAATAATTAACGCTTCAACTCTGCAAAAGATAGTACATTAGCATATGGACAAAAAGCAACTGAAATACGATACTGCTTATTTAAAAATGGCATACGAATGGGCAAAACTTTCGCACTGTCATCGAAAGCAAGTTGGCGCATTAATTGTAAAAGACCGGATGATTATCTCTGATGGTTTCAACGGCACACCAACAGGTTTCGAAAACCCTTGTGAAGATGACGAAAACTATACCAAGTGGTATGTTTTACATGCAGAAGCAAACGCCATATTAAAAGTAGCATCCTCTACGCAATCTTGTGCAGGAGCAACCTTATACATTACCTTATCACCCTGTAAAGAATGCAGTAAATTAATTCACCAAGCAGGAATCAAAAGGGTGGTCTATGCAAATGCCTATAAAGATGATTCTGGCTTGAAATTCTTAGAAAAAGCAGGTGTAGAATTAACCTATTTACCCAATGAATAAAAATTATTTACCACTCTATTTTGCCTTTGCCATTGTGCTTGGAATTTTCATTGGCACCTTCTTTAGTGGGGGAGCTTCTTCAGTGAATTTATTTGCAAGCGCATCGAGCAATGAGGTGAAAATAAAACGACTCATCAACTACATTCAAAGAGATTATGTAGACAGTGTAGACACAGACCTTTTGTTAGATGGAGCGATTACGCAAATTCTAGGAAAATTAGACCCACACTCGGTATACATCCCTAAAGAAAGATTGCAACAAGTAACCGAAAATATGCAGGGAAACTTTGTTGGCATAGGGGTTCAGTTTCGTATGATTAAGGATTCCATCACTGTTATTCAACCAATAAAAGGTGGGCCAAGTATCAAAGCAGGCATTCAGGCTGGTGATCGTATTTTAATTGCCAATACAGACACCCTCCATGGCAAAAGATTGAACAGCAATAAAATTCCAAAATATTTAAAAGGACAACCAAACACAACGGTAAGCCTTCAAGTATATCGAAAAACAAACGACTCTCTTTTTACTGTATCCTTAACGCGAGGTAATGTTCGCATTAAGAGTGTTGCAGTGTCTTATATGGTAAACGACTCTATTGGCTATATTAAATTAGAGCGTTTCGCAAGAACCTCGTATCGTGAATTTAAAACCGCATTAACCACACTACAAAACAAAGGAATGACAGATTTAGTTCTAGACCTTAGAGGTAATGGTGGCGGCTATATTGACATCGCTAATAAAATTGTTGATGAATTTTTAGAAGATCAAAAGCTCATTGTTTTCACCAAAGACAATAGGGGGAATATAGACGAATCATTTGCCACATCAAATGGTTCTTTTGAAAAGGGCGGTTTGTACATTTTAATCGACCAAAATTCTGCTTCTGCGTCAGAAATTGTTGCAGGAGCATTGCAAGATAATGATAGAGGAACCACGATCGGCAGGCGTTCTTTTGGAAAAGGACTTGTACAAGAAGAAAAAGGCTTAGGAGATGGCTCAGCAATCAGGCTAACCACAGCAAGATACTATACACCTACAGGAAGATCCATACAAAAACCATATGAAAAAGGAAATGGGAGAGGCTATTCTAAGGACCTCAATAACAGAATTAGAAATGGAGAATTGTTAAGTAAAGACAGTATTAAAGTGATTGATTCTTTGAAGTTTAAAACACCTAAAGGAAATATTGTTTACGGCGGTGGCGGCATTGTACCCGATGTATTTGTTGCTATTGATACAACAAGCTATATGAGCAATCTATACTACAATACCATTCAGCGTTTTGCCTTTGACCTCGTAGATAAGAACAGAAAAAAGTTTTCTCAGTTGTCACTTGACAGTTTCATCGAAAGCTACGAAATGGATTCGGTATATAGAGCATATATAAAAGAGATAAATACTAGTTTATCTGACATTAGAGAAAGACTGAATCAAACATATACGCCATCAGACAGTTCCAAAACAATGATTAAGCAATACCTCAAAGCAAGTATTGCGAATCAAATTTATGGCGACGAAGGCTTCTACAGAATCATTCAATCTGATGACACCATGTTGTTAAAAGTTTTAGAGTTGGAAACTACGAATTAATCTCGTTTCTTTGTGTCAATGAATGTACCCGAGCATAAAAAAATATACTTTGCCTCAGATCAACACCTTGGTGCGCCAACGCAAGAAGCTAGTTTCCCCAGAGAGCAAAAGTTCGTTGCCTGGCTTAACGAAGTAAAAGAAGACGCTGCTGCTATTTTTTTACTAGGCGATTTGTTTGATTTTTGGTTTGAATATAAAACCGTAGTGCCCAAAGGGTTTGTGCGAGTACTAGGGAAACTAGCTGAAATAAAAGACAGTGGAATCCCTATTTATTTCTTTGTAGGAAATCATGACTTGTGGATGAAAGATTACTTTGAAAAAGAGTTGAACATCCCTGTATACCATAAGCCTCAAGAATTCACATTTAACACTACTACAGTACTTATTGGACACGGAGACGGATTAGGCCCTGGAGACAAAGGCTACAAGCGCATGAAAAAAGTATTTACTTTCCCATTATTTAAATGGATGTTTCGATGGTTTCACCCTGATCTAGGCATGAAATTAGGGCAGTACATGTCTGTAAAAAACAAACTCATTTCTGGCGATGAAGACGCTAAATTCCTAGGTGAGGAAAACGAATGGCTAGCACAATATTGCAAGCGAAAATTAGCCAACAAACACTACGATTATTTCGTTTTTGGCCACAGACACTTACCGCTAGACATTGCGCTAAACCAAAAAAGCAGATATATTAATTTGGGTGATTGGATACAGTATTTTACCTATGGTGTTTTCGAAAATAATACCTTGAAAGTAAAAGAATACAAGTAACGTTTCTTTTCTGAACAACTACTCTCTCAGAAAGAAAGACGGACTCACTTTTAACGCATCAGAAATCTGAAACAACCGATGCATAGATAATTGTGTATACCCTTTTTCAATTTTAAAATACCCATTGAATGACAAATTCAACTCAAGCGCTAAATCTTTTTGAGAAAGACCTAAGCCTCTTCTTTTCTCAATAATTCGCTGTAAAATTTCTGCAACACTTTTTTCTTCTTTTTTCATTTTAGTCTAAGTTTTATGAATTACTCTATTTCTTTGGATAAAACTACTAAAAAAACTCATGTGAAATTATTCCATTTTCGAGTAACGGATATCAGTGAACTCCTGCCGTCCCCTAATAGGGTACTCCAAAAAGGGAATTCAAAAACCCCGAAATCAGAAAAAAAATTCGGAACTTTCTATGGAAATTGTTACACCTCCTTTTTACACAAAACCTAAACAACAGAAGAGAACTTGATTGCGACGAAGCAAAGAGCAGCTGAGAAGTGTTATTTACAAAACGTGCACACCATCGAACGTCTTTTGAAGTCAATGATGTCAAAATAAATTAACATTAGGGCATTAACACTCACAATCAACTAATTAATTTTTAACAAATTAACAACCATATTCATCCGTTTTATATGTCATTTACAAGTACAATTTTAGAGCAAAAATATCTTATATGCATGTTTCACTTAAAATCAATAACTACATATGACTTAGCTATAATGAACCAACAGAGGGAAGTGATACAAAAGTGACTCTTTCTTACAAGTTTTTTTTGTGGTTTTATACTTGTTCAATCATAACAAACTCAGAATTTATAATAAACAGGTCGAAAACTAACTGCTCAAGACCTTAATGGGGCATAAATTTTTTACCGCTATGAAAAAATTAATAATATTCATTGCCATTGTATGTACTACAAATACTTTTGCTTCTAACTACCTAACTTGCACCAACACAATAGTGGATGTCAAGAAGTCAATTGATTTAAATTTAAAACCATGCCCTATCAAAATTCAAGGCACATATGATGGTAAAAAAATTGACATTATTGTAACTGTAGAAGCTAATAATTGCGCAAAAGCTGCTGGAGCATTACTTAAAGAATTCACTAAATCTGAAAAACAATAGTAATATGAAAAAATCAATTTTACTACTTTGTTTTTCTTTCTTTTTCGCAAATAATGCAATTCTAAATGCAAGTTCTTTAGGAGAAACAACTAAAGTTACAGCAGAGTTAAGACCTTGTACCGTTGAGATTAAAGGCACTTTTGACGGTGTGGAAGTTAACCTAGAAGTGACTGTCGATGCGACTTGGCTTGAATGCTCTTTTTTTAAAAGAGGTGTAAGAAAGGCAATTGAAGAAGCTTTAAAGAATTCTTAATCAAATTAAATTTCAGGCAATACTTTTAACTAAAATAACTAAAGGTATTGCCTGATTAAAAATAAACCTAATGAAAAAAATCATATTATCTCTAGTGCTAATTTCACAATGTGTTTTTGGGCAAACGGAAAAATCATATGTAATATCCTATATATACATGAATGTAGGTCTAGATGAATTAACAAATGTAGACCTTTATACAAAAGGAAGTCAATCACTTACTGTTTTTCACAAAAACAATACAGTAGCGCGTAAAAATGACTTTAACGATGAAGGGAATTTCAATGTAAATATTGAAGGGAATGATAAGATCGGTAAACGAGTATACAAGGATTTAAAAGATAAAAAAATTATTTTTAGAGATTTTTATTCTGTGAATGGCAAACTAAAACCTTGTATTGTTGAAGAAGATTTGCCAAATTTTAAATGGAATTTTGGAATTAAAGATAAAAAAATTGGCAAATATCTATGCCAATCAGCTGAATTAGATTTTAGAGGAAGGGCTTACAACGTTTGGTACACAACTCAAATACCTATAAATCAAGGCCCGTGGAAATTCTATGGACTTCCAGGCCTTATAATGGAAGTAAAATCAAAAGATTCAAATATTCATTTTTTAATAGATAAAGTAAAAGAAATCAACAATCTATCTAGTGAAATTGAAATTCCACAAGAAGGAGATAAAATTTCATTAAATGATTATATTAAGTATAAAGAAAATGCAATAAATGATTTTATTAATAAGCTATATGCAACGCTACCCAGAGGAGCAAAAATAACGATAAATTCATCTAGTAAAAATTACAATCTAGAAAAAGAGTTTCCTATGACTAAAAGCAGACAGGGTAAAAATTAATACGTGATTGAAAAAATTAAATATTTAGCACTCGCGTTGTTTTTAGCAAATAGCCTACATGCTCAAATAACTATTTCTGGCTCAATTAAAAACAACAAAAACAGTGCAGTCTCAGCAAGTATTATTTTAAAGGATACTTTATCAAAAACCATTATAACTTACACATACTCTGATAATAATGGGAACTTTAGAATTAAAACAGGCGAAAAAAGAAAATTATATTTAATAGTTACCTCACTCGGTTTTGAATCCAAAACAATATTTGTTAACACCAAAGAAAAAGAAAATTTCAAGTTTACTATAGTACTAAAAGAAAAAAAGTTCGAACTTGATGAAATCATCATCACAGCTGAAAGACATTTTACAATAAAAAAAGACACAATCAATTTTAAAACAAAATTTTATGCAAAAGGAACAGAACAAACCATTGAAGAACTTTTAAAAACAATTCCTGGAGTTACTATTGATACTGATGGCACCATAAAAATAGGCAATCAAGAAATTGAAAAATTAATGATAGATGGAGATGACCTTTTTGAAAAAGGCTACAAAATCTTATCGAAAAATATGCCAGCTTACCCTATTGAAGAAGTTGAGATTTTAAAAAACTATTCTAATAACAGATTGTTAAAAGAAGTTGAAGAAAGCAATAAAGTAGCCTTAAATCTTAAACTAAATGAAAAGTCAAAGCGTATTTGGTTTGGCAACATAGAAACTAGCATTGGAAATGCTCATTTTCATCAACTAAAAGGCAATTTGATGAACTTTGGTAAGAAAAATAAATACTACTTCTTCACCAATCTTAACAATATCGGTTACGATGCCACCGGTGATATAGAAAATTTAGTACGCCCTTTTCGTATGAATGAGCCAGCAAGCATTGGCGACAACCAAAAGGTAAATTCAATGCTTAATTTATCGGGAGACAATCTTAATTTTAGAGAAAGTAGAACCAATTTTAATAACGACCAATTAGTTTCGCTAAATGCAATTTTTAATCCAACTGAAAAACTAAAAATTAAAACTCTTGGTTTTTTCAATTGGGATGAAACAGACTTTTTTAGAAAAAATATAGATGCTACAGCTATAAACGGAACTAATTTTACAAATACTCAAAATTTCGAGTTACGTAATAAAAACAGCACTGATTTTGGCAAATTAGACATTACTTACAACATTTCTGGCACCAAAATGTTGGAAACTACAACAACATATAACAACGGCGATTTTAAAGACAGTTCTAATTTAGTTTTTAACGGTAATTCTACCATAGAAAACTTACAACATCAAAACTCACTTTTTGACCAAAAAATAAGCTATACCAATAAGTTTAAAGAAAAAAAAGTAGTTTTACTAACAGGGCGTTTTATCGATGAAAAAACACCTCAAAACTATAGTATAAATCAATTCTTCTATCAAGATTTATTTCCGTCTTGTAGTCATGCTACTAATGTAAAACAGCAAAGCACGAACCAAATGAAATTTGCAGGCATTAATGCACATTTATTAGACCGTAAAGCTAATGGCAATTTGTTAGAGCTTCAATTGGGAAATGAATTTAGAAAAGATAAATTAGTAACTACATTTTCACTTTTGAAAGATAATTTCATCCTAGAAAACCCAAGTGATTATCAAAATAAAACAACATATCAAGTTAACGACTTCTATCTTAAAAGTAAATACCGTTTAAAAATCAATGATTTTGGCATTGTAGGAAAACTAAACGTACATCAAGTTTTTAATCGTTTAGAGAACAATGGTAATTCATCCAATCAAAAACCCTTTTTTATCAATCCAAGTATAGGGATTGATTGGAAAATAAATAACAAAAATGAAATTACAGCATCCTACTCTTACAACACAAAAAGTGCAAGCATACTAGATGTGTTTGGAAATTTTGTTTTGACTGGATTTCGTTCCTTTTCAAAAGGAACTGGCAACTTTAATCAACTAGAGGCTTCCAGTTTTATTTTCAATTATCAACTTGGAAATTGGAGCGACCGCTTTTTCGCAAATACATTTTTACTTTACAGCAAAAACTACGATTTCTTTTCAACAAACACGAGCATAGAGCAAAACTTTACACAAGCCGAAAAAATACTGATTAAAGACCGTAAGTTTATAAGTGTACATTCTAAACTTGATTACTATTTTAAATTTATATCCTCAAATTTAAAGTTAGATTTAGGTTATACTAAAAGTGAGTTCAAGAATATAGTTAATCATTCAAATTTAAGACAAGTAACCTCAAATAATTATAATTATGGACTTGAATTGCGTTCTGGTTTTAGTGGAATGTTCAACTATCATATAGGTACAAAATGGAATACAACAAAGATTGAAACAACTCTTGAAAATTCATTTAATAACAATATGAGTTTTTTGGATGTATCTTTTGTATTCAATAAAAATCTAGATTTTCAAGTGCAATCAGAACGTTACTTTTTTGGAAATTTACAAACTGACAACACCTATTATTTTTTAGATTTTAACGCAAGACATCAACTTATAGAAAATAAGTTAGCTATTGGAATTACCGGAAAAAATCTTTTCAACACCGAAAATTTTAGCGATTTTTCAGCTAGTGACATCGGAACAGCCACAACAACATATAGACTATTAGAACGGTTTATACTCTTAAAAATAACCTATCGCTTTTAACAGCAAGACTACATTACATAAAGCGCTGCAATATCCCTTGTTTTTGTTTTTGACAGACTTTCATATACTCTTCAATTCACTCGGACTAACCGATAAAATCGACTACAGAAACAGCACGTCTCTTTCAGTGATTGGGATCCTATAAAGAATGTAAGAAGAAATACTGTTTTTCAACCATAGAAATTGGTTACAAAAGAACACTTGGAAAATACACTTCAGGAATTACAAATGCTACATTTGTGCGTTCAGAACCCTATCTAAACGTAGATTATAATTTTTTAAAAGGATTTCTCTTTCACTTTGACTACAAACGTTCTAGCTATCAAAACAAAAGTTTACATCAAAAAAACATCTATGCATTTTCCAATGCCACGCTTTCTTATAAAAAAGATGACAGTGCTTGGAGTTATCAATTAAAAGCGTCTAACCTTTTTGACACTACCTTTAAGCAAAGCAATAGCTTTTCTGATTATTTGATTAGCGATACGAAAACCTACATACTACCTCGAGTGCTGCTATTTTCTATTGCCTACAACTTGTAAACACCCGCTTATTTTTCGAGTACTTGTAAAGCTAACAAACTCGCTATCAATAGCTATAATTAAGGTTTTTTTAGTACTATCTCCGCAAACCTTTAGCATTCTTTTAACAAGAAAAAAATCACTATTATTGTAGCTTTGTTTCCAACTAAATTTCACCAACTTAAAACGCTAAAATGATAGAACAGCAAATGAACGTAGACGTAAGAGCAATCAACGAAAAAATCGAGAGAGAAAGTGCCTTTATAGACATCTTAACTTTAGAAATGAATAAAGTTATTGTAGGTCAAAAAGACATGATAGAACGTTTGTTAATTGGATTATTAGGGAATGGTCACATCTTACTAGAAGGAGTTCCTGGACTTGCAAAAACGCTTGCAATCAACACCCTATCTCAGGCGGTGCAAGCGAGCTTTAGCAGAGTACAATTTACACCAGACTTGCTACCCGCAGATGTTGTGGGTACCATGATATACAACATGAAAGAAAATGATTTCATGATTAAAAAAGGGCCTATTTTTGCCAACTTTGTATTGGCAGACGAGATCAATAGAGCCCCTGCAAAAGTGCAATCTGCCTTGCTAGAAGCCATGCAAGAGCGTCAAATAACCATTGGAGACGAAACTTTTAAGCTCGACGAACCATTCTTGGTAATGGCGACTCAAAACCCCGTAGAACAAGAAGGAACCTATCCTTTACCGGAAGCACAAATGGACCGTTTTATGTTAAAAGTAGTCATTGACTATCCTACCATTGCAAACGAGCAAACCATTATGCGACAAAATTTAAACAACGGATTCTCAAAAGTAAATCCAGTTGTTTCTGTAGATCAAATTATCAAAGCTCGTGCGGTGATTAATGAAGTCTACATGGATGAGAAAATTGAAAAATACATTCTAGATATTATTTTTGCAACACGTTACCCAGAAAAATACAATCTCGGTAAATTAAAAGATTTAATTAGTTTCGGAGCCTCTCCACGTGGGAGTATCAACCT
>JBELDQ010000051.1:0-11584 GCA_042094215.1 Polaribacter sp.
AATGATTAAAAGAGCCTTACACATATTTCCTTCTCTAAAAAAACATTACCTAATTAAGGATTCAAAACATGTTCAAAACAGCCAACAAAATGCATTTATAGAGCAGCAAATACTCAACTCCTAAAACCAACTAATCAGCAACAAATTATATAGAAACACAAGATTCATAAGTTCACCAAATCAATACTTGACAAGCAAGTTCCTAAAAAAGAAGAAACAGAAATGATACCAATTAAATAATTACTACATTGCTTTTCGAAAGATGAGCCACTCTTCATTTAACAAATGAACAGCATCAAAAAACACTTACAAGCAAAAAAGATACCTTTATATGATCACAACAAGAGGCGTAAATTTTAAAAGTCTGGTAAAACTATCTGGAATGTATTTTTTGAAGCTACTCATCTTGAATGGCATCGTTGCAAGCCTCTATTATTTTGGTATCATCTCAGTGAAGATTCCATGGTTACCTGTTTCTGTAATTGGTACAGCAGTTGCTTTTTATATTGGTTTTAAAAATAATAATTCTTATGACAGATTATGGGAGGCTCGAAAAATATGGGGAGGAATTGTAAACGACAGTAGAGCTTGGGCCATGATGATTGATGGTTTCATAACAAATCAATTTACAACAGAAAACAAAAGTACTTTAGAGATTCAGAACATCAAAAAACGACTCATCTATAGACATATTGCATGGCTCTATGCGCATAGAAGTCAATTGTTGATACCTACTTCATGGGAACATAAAAGACAAGGAATACAAACACAGAAAAAGGCCGATATCTTTAAAGAAAAATTAGGTCTAAACTCTTTAGATGACCACACGAGAAAAAAAGAACTCAAGAAATTTTTAGACATAGAGGAGTACGAAAGCGTTATCAGGTATGCAAATACGGCAACGCACATTATCAATGCACAATCAAAAGCATTAATCACATTGAGAGAGGAAGATTTGATTGATGATTTTAGACATATGGAATTGACGGCACTACTAAGAAGCTTCTATAGCTTGCAAGGAAAAAATGAACGTATCAAAAAATTTCCGTTGCCACGACAGTATTCTGCTATGAGCACCTATTTTGTTTGGATTTTTATTGTGATGCTTCCATTTAGTATGGTCCCAGAATTAATGACTATTGATACTTGGGGTATTTGGATTTCTATTCCAATAACTGCCCTAGTCGGCTGGGTCTACAGAGTAATGGAAGCTATTGGTGATTATTCCGAAAACCCTTTTCAAGGTCTCATTAATGACATTCCTATGATGTCACTTTGCAGAACCATAGAAATTGATTTACGAGAAATATTAAACGAAAAAGAATTGCCTCCTCAAATTGAATCTATACATGGAATCTTAAACTAAAGACATCTACCTCCAGCACATGATCGAATTTTCAGAATGTAATTGATGTATAATTCTTGGATATTTATGGCTCTTTCTATTCAAAAAAACGTTTGTAGAAATATACTAAGCAATAGCAATACACACCTCACAAGTTCCCTGAATTAATACTTGAGAAGCAAGTACTTGGCGGTTAGGGATGTTTGGAATATAGACATCTACCTCCAAACAATCTACCTTTCCACAGCTTAAACATTCAAAATGAGGATGGGTGTCTCGATGTTCACTATGAGAACAATCACTGCATTTTGCATACCATTTAATCCCGTTATTACCTAGAAAAGAATGGACAACACCATCATCTTCAAGCCTATCTAAAACACGATATACCGTTGTTTTATTCAACTTATCAGCAAGACGCTTGATCAAATCAATAGCAGAAATGGCTCCTGAATAATTTTCAAACTCAGCAAGCAACGCTGCAACAGATGCTGTTTTTCTAATAATTCCCATATCACAAAATTATCACAACTAGGTTGCAATAACAAATTTTATTTCTAAATTTGCAACTCGGTTGCATTAAGCTGATTAAAACTATGAGATTAACACTACAAAAGCCAGATTCGATTGGCGCTATTGCTAGTTCACTATGCGTTGTACATTGTCTTGCAACTCCTTTACTATTTGTAGTGAGCAGTTGCTCTGTTGATGGCTGTGCATCAGCTCCTGCCTGGTGGTCAAACATCGATTATCTATTTCTGATCATTTCCTTTTTTTCGATTTATCGTTCAACGCAAACAACAACAAGCAAGGGTATAAAACCACTGTTGTGGTTTAACTGGAGTGTATTAGTCATGCTCATTGTCAATGAAAAAGTACAGGTATTTCATCTGCCTGAAACAATCACATATATTACAGCATGTTCGCTTGCAGGAATACATATTTACAATTTAAAGTATTGTCAGTGCAAAAACGACAACTGTTGCACTTAAAATAGGGCATAAATCTTTTGAAATAAAAGGCAATGCTACGCATTTATGCATAAGAACTTCTGAGTATCTGCAAATAGAATCAAAGATCAACACGGTTGTAGACCTAAAAAAGGACATGCCGAGAAATTATAAAAACAAAACTAGAAATAAATTTATAACTAAGTATTAACCTTAAAAAATTAGAAAAATGATAACACAAGAACATGTATTAACAGCACAAAATACTTGGGGACAAGGTGTTGTAAAAATTGGATCTCTAAAAGAAAGCAGAGCAGAATGCGAAGCATTTACAAGTGAATTTCTAGATACTTTATATGCTTTTGAATTAGGAAAAGTTTCGTTTAAACCAACAAAATGTGCTGAAGAACAATTCAGACCAACCAAACCTGAAGCAACATCTTACTTCATCGCAGGAGAAGACAGAGCTTGCCAAGAAGATAAAGGATTTGCAATTCAGCCTTGGACAAACGTACGATTTGAGAACGCTAATATTATCTTAGAAGAAAATCGTGCACTTGCTATGGGAAATTACTTTTTTACAGACTTAAATGGTGACGAAGCGAAAGTGGAGTATACATTTGGTTACAAATTGGTAGACGGTGCTTTAAAAATTGACTTACACCACTCATCATTCCCTTACAATCCTAATGCATAATTGATGCAAAAAAGACTTTTTCTTTTATGTCCTACAGACGCTTTAGAATCAACTATAAACAAGGTTTCTAGCGGTGAAAATTATTTTTACACCTCACTTGGAAACTCATTTGATGTAGATTTTAGCACCTTACAACACATACAAGAATTGGTTGAAGAGCAAGAAATTTGCAATATTTATTTTGTCCTCTCCAATGATAATAAAATTATTTTAGATGCTTTGGGAGGGCAATTTTTTTCAGATATTAGAGGCTTAAAAAAATGCTATAAAGAGGTTAAAAAGCAACAACGAAATGCAGAGATAATTGAGAAAAGTGCAGGTTCTCAATTCTCAATCCTTTCGTATTATTTGAATAGAAAAATAAAGGAATTACAGTTTCAATTAAACCACTTGTGTACCCATGACGTTGCTGTAAATGCTAAAATTTACAACAAACAGGAGGATTCTTTCAAAGATATTTACGCTGATTTAATTTGTTTAGAAAGGCATTCGTTAAATTAAAAAACGATGGAATACAATAGAAGAACGTTTATTTCCTTTTTAGGAAAGGCAAGTCTAGGAGCCTTTATACCTGCGCCCCTTTTAATGAGTTGTGCACACTCAGAAACCTCTATCAAAACAACAAAAATAACCCAAGAAAGACTCAGACAACTAACTGATGTTATCTTAGAGGACTTAGCGCCTTCAAACCTGGATGATTTAGTCCTCACAAAAGGATTACATTCTCAGGTGATCCTCAAATGGGGAGATGCCATAAGCAATACCGACTTCTTCGGGTACAACAATGATTTTACCTGTTTTATTCCCTTTGACAAAACAAACCCAAAAGATGGGTTGTTGTGGGTTAACCACGAATATATAAACCCGCTATTTGTCTCTGATTTCGATCGTAACAAATATCAAAATCCACAAGAGCACCGTACCCTAGAACAAGTCGATAAGGAAATGTATAACGTGGGTGGCAGTATTGTACGGATTCGACAAGAAAATGGAATTTGGAATGTGGTAAAAAACGACCCTCACAATAGGAGAATAACAGCAAAAACACCTATCAAATTAAACTGGGATCATCCTATAAAAGAGAAACGCACCGTCATTGGCACGCATAGCAATTGTTCGGGAGGCATTACACCATGGAACACCATTCTAACCTGTGAAGAAAATTACGATTCTTTTTTTGGGGAAACTACCTATGATGCGAACAATGTAGCTAGCCACGAACCGAGTATACTTTCTTGGGAAAAATTTTACAACTACCCACCAGAACACTATGGATGGGTGGTAGAAGTGGATCCAAAAGACGGAACCGCACAAAAACACATTGCTCTAGGAAGATTTGCTCACGAGTGTTGCACCCTGCACCAACTAGAAGATAAGCGAATTGTTGCCTATTCAGGAGATGACAAAAAAGACGAGCATTTGTACAAGTTCATTTCATCAAAACCCAACTCTTTAAAGGAAGGTACACTGTATGTTGCCGATACTATTAACGGGAAATGGCTGTCATTAGATTGGGAACAGCAACCCGTTCTTAAAAACACATTTAAAGATCAAACAGAAGTACTAATAAGAGCTAGAGAAGCTGCAAAATTAGTCGGAGCTACTGAGTTAAATAGACCTGAAGATATCGAGATTGATCCGATCACTGGCAGTATTATTATTGCGTTAACAAACAATACCAATAGGAAAGACTACCATGGTTCTCTGCTAAAAATTGAAGAAACAAATGGTGCCTACGATGCCTTGACTTTTACAGCATCCACCTACAAAGCAGGAGGGGAAGATAACGGTTTTTCGTGTCCAGATAATTTAGCCTTTGATTTATCGGGGAATCTTTGGATGACCTCAGACATGTCTGGAAGTAAAATGAATAAAAAAGGGAGCCCTTATGTACCCTTTAAAAACAATAGCCTATTTGTCATTCCTCGCTATGGAAAAGATGCAGGAAAAGTGATTCGAGTTGTAGCTGCACCAAGAGATGCCGAACTCACCGGACCTTGGTTTTCTGAAGATGGAAAAACCTTATTTTTAAGTGTTCAGCACCCCGGAGAACAAACCACTGACCTCAACAATCCAACGAGCAAATGGCCTTTTGACAAAGATAACATCCCTAAATCAGCTGTTGTAGCAATCACTGGCGATCTATTAGAGAAAATGAATGTATTGAACCAAATTGAAAAGCACTAAATCCCATTTACTTAGAAATAAACTAAGTTTTTTCGTATCTTGTCTGGACACTCATTTTTTATGTTACACAGTCGCGAACATTGACTAGACTATGTAAAAAAAGTTCCGGAGAAGATTCAGTGGAGGTTTAATTTTAAACAACATTAACAATGAAAAGACTACTTCTAATTTGTTTTGCATTGCTCACAGCTATGAGCTGCAAAAATGAAGATAAAGACGCAACCAAATCTCCTGACTATTCAAATAGCAACAGTAATACAATTGTACATGATGGACTCAACCGAGAATATGTGTTGTACGTTCCTAGCTCCTATGATGGTAACACTCCTGTTCCTTTGCTATTTAATTTTCATGGTTTTGGAGGTCGCGCAAGTGACTATATGAATGAAGCAGACATGCGCTCACTGGCCGAATCAGAAACATTTATCTTAGTGTATCCGCAAGGTAGTGCATTGAATGGCTCCTCTCACTGGAATGCTTGTCCAACAGGAGGAGACAACAAGAGTTCGGCTGATGACTTTGGTTTTACAGAGGCCATGCTTACTGAAATTTCGGCAACCTACTCCATAGATACTCAAAGGGTATATGCCGCTGGATACTCCAATGGAGGCATGATGGCCTATGGCCTCGCTCATTATAAAAGCAACCTCATTGCTGCTGTTGCCTCTATTTCTGGAACCATGTTAGACTGCTTAGGAGGCGCAAATCACCCAATGCCTATATTACACATGCACGGCACCTCGGATGGTGTACTACCATACAACGGAAATACAGATTACAGTTCAGCACAAACAGTTTTAGACTATTGGATCGATTTTAATAATACAATAACAACGCCAACAGTTTCCAACGAAACAAATGCAGGAACCACTATAGAACATTACGTGTATGATCAAGGCGACAATGACGTTTCTGTGGAGCACTATAAATATATCAACGGAGACCATGTTTGGTTTAACAATACCTATCAAGGTAAAAGTACGGGTCAATTGATTTGGGAATTTGTATCTACTTATAACCTTAATGGAAAAAGATAAATAGCCTTAGAATGGAACCAACATCTCTTTTGAAGGGATCTTGTCTTTTCAAAAATGAAAAAAAATCGTATCTTTAGAGTACACGAAATTAGAGCACTAACTATTATAGCTTTTATTGCTTGTGAAATTGAAGATGTTCGTAGGGCTATTCAACAATATTAATACATAAAGCGGCACTAAATCGGGGTGCTGCGATCTAAAAATTAAAACTGAATACAATGGAAAACATGGTAAAGATATTGCAAATAATCGTAGGGATTTCGGTTGCTTATGTTTGGGTTCTAAGGTATCACAATGTGATAAAAGAATTCAAGCAGTTTGGATTAAGTGACATTACACGAAATGCTGTTGGTGCTGCCAAAATCTCAATTTCCACAGTACTTGTTGCTGGTATTTGGTTTCCGTCTTTGGTCTTTTATGCTGCGATTCTAATGGGTCTTTTTATGATAAGTGCTCAGTTTTTTCATTTCAAAACAGGCAGCCCATTCATCAAAAAACTACCCTCAATGGTACTCTTAATCTTGTGCGCCATAATAGCCTTAAATTCAATGCCATAAGCCTCTATGGAAATTTATAAACTCTGTATTTACCTGTCTAGCTTTTCCTTTTTTGGCTATACAGTTTCTTATTTCACATTGCCAAATATGAAACAAGAATTTAAACGATTTGATCTTGAAAAACTTGGATTACTGATTATTGTGCTTCAGTTTACAGGAGCTATTGGGCTCCTTGCAGGACTTTACTACAAACCCTTACTGCTAATAGCTTCTTTTGGACTTTCGTTACTCATGCTTTTAGGAGTGCTGGTTAGGATACGCCTTCGAGATGCCTTGTGGATTTGCCTGCCCGCTACCTTTTACATGCTTTTAAATGCCTATATCTTTTATGCAACAATAATGTAGTACGTTGCATGAAGGCTATTAAAACAGTTTTTTCATACAATACCTACTACTTATTCAGGATTCTTGATCTCTTTGATTAAGTAGCTATAGACTGGAAGATGATCACTATAGCCGCCGGTATAATTTCCATAAGAGAAACTACGAAATGGATATCCTTTATAGCGCCCCGTCTTAGTCAATAAAAAAGGCTTGTTAAATACCTCTGCAGACCAAAGCTTGTAACTAGAAAAATCTTTCGAAACACCATTCACAAGAGAAGCACTGAACAATACTTGATCAAAAAGAAATATATTATCTCTATATGCGAGTGTATTCAAACCTTTCTTATGTAAACTCTCATATGGGTTATACATATCATTTGGTTGCAAATCTTCTTTGTCCGCTTTTGATTTCAACACCTTTTTAAAACTATCATTTGTTGGATCGTCATTAAAATCGCCAAGTAAAACAATCTTAGCATTGGCATCATTGGCTCTAATCTGCTCTATAATTTTAGTGTTTTGATATGCTGCCTTCTCACGCAGCGGACTACTTGCCTCCTGCCCTCCTCTTCGAGATGGCCAATGGTTTACAACAACATGAATCATTTCATCATCTAAATATCCAGAAACTAACAATTGATCTCGGGTCAGCACTTTTTCACCATCTTTATAAATATTGGGGTTAAAAGCCTCATGTGAAACTGGTTTAAAATACGTTTCTTGGTATAACAACGCGACATCAATACCTCTTGCATCAGGAGAATCGTAGTGGACAATTTGATACTTTTTATCTTTTAAATGTTTCGAATTCACCAGATCTATCAATACTTTTTTGTTTTCTACTTCACAAACACCAATAATTGCAGGACTCGTTTTTGCTTTCTCTACTCCAATTTTAGAAATCACAGAACCCAGCTTGTCTATTTTATCCCAATATACTTCAGAAGCTCCCTCTTTTAATTTCATAATTGGACTCGCCTCATCATTTTTTGTTGGATCGTTAATCGTATCAAACAAATTTTCTAAATTGTAAAAGGCAACCGTTCTAACAGCATATTCTTTCTCTTTCGTTTGCGCATGACCAGCAAGTAAAACCGCAATAAAACAACTAAAAAAAACTATTTTCTTCATGGAATAAATTTTAACTGGGCAAACTTACGTAAAAGTCACCTAAAAGTGTGTAAAACTCATGTTAAATCATTTTGACTACCTTTAAGTAAAATTGCTAGTCATGAAAAGAACCATCCTTATGGTGTTCTTTGTATTTCTTATATATAAAGCTAATACTCAGAACATTGTGAAAGGAGTCATTGTTGACTCCGAAACTGAAAACCCCATCGAAAATGTAAATATCCGTTTGATAAAAACCGTATATGTAACTAAAACAGCTTCAAACGGTACCTTCATCATTGTATCCGATAATGATGGAAATTACATTCTTCAAATAACATATCAAGGTTACGAAACCGAAAAATTCCCCATTTTTTTTACAGGACGCCCCATTGATTTGGGGACTCTTTTTCTCTACAAAAACAAGACGCAACAGTTCGATTTAAGCATCCTCACCTTAAGTGATGACGAACTGACAAATGACACAAGTGCGTCAGATAATATTTCTGGGCTTCTTCAAGCTTCTAAGGATGTTTATCTAAGAACTGCTGCTTACGAATTTAGTGCTGCCTTTTTTAAAGTAAAGGGATTGGGTTCCGAAAACGGATCGGTACTATTAAACGGAGTTGAGTTCAATAAAATTTTTAATGGAAGACCACAATGGAGCAATTGGGGAGGACTTAATGATCTTACAAATAACCAAGAATTCAATACTGGAATCACACCCTCTCTTTACAGTTTTGGAAAGACACTGGGCGTCACCAATATCAACATACGCCCGACAACAACAAGACCAGGAACCAAAATATCTTATGCTGCTTCAAACAGAAGCTACAGCCACAGAATCATGACAACTCATAACTCAGGCTTACTTAAAAACAATTGGGCATTTTCCTTTTCGGGGAGTAGAAGAAGCGCTTTAGAAGGGTATTCCGACGGAACATTTTATGATGCATATTCCTTCCTTGCAAGTATAGAAAAAAAAATAAATAACAAAAACAGCATACAACTTTCTGCTATTACAGCGCAGAATAAAAGAGGAAAATCTTCTGCCAACACTCAAGAAGCTTTCGAGCTCAAAGGAAGGAGGTACAATGCGTATTGGGGATTTCAAAATGGCAACATGAGAAATTCTCGTGTAAAAGAAATTACAGAACCCATACTTTTATTTAATCATTATTACAAAGTCAACTCAAAGAGTACTTTAAAAACAAGCATTGGGTATCAATTTGGGAAAGCTTCTAACTCTAGAATCGATTATAACGGTAGTAAAATTGACAACTTCATAGCGGGTATCCCTACCATTGTAAAATTGGGAGGCACGAATCCAGATCCAAGTTACTATCAAAAAATGCCCAGCTATGCCCTCAAAAAAAAGCTTCCAAATGTCTATGAAATTAGAGAAGACTTTATAACAAACGGTCAATTGAATTGGAAAGACATGTACAGGGCAAATCAAAATCCATTTAACAATAGGCATGCAACATATATTCTATATGAAGATCGAAATAACGATAATTTCCTCAGTGCCAATGTCAATTACGAAACAGAAATCACAACACATATGCTCTTTAATACTGCCTTTCAAATGAAACAAGTCACTTCTAAAAATTATGCAAAGATACTCGATGTATTCGGTGGGCATAGTTTTTTAGACATTGACCCTTATGCAGAAAATAACGAGAGAAAACAGAACGATATCTTACATCCAAACAGAATCGTTTACCAAGGAGATCATTTTAAATACAACTATCATCTAGAGGCACGTATTGCAAATGGATTTGCACAAATACAACTCAATTACCCTGCATTTGATGCATTTATTGCTAGCAGCGTCTCCAAAACCTCATACCAAAGAATTGGACGGTATAAAAACGGAAAATACACAAAGGAAAATGAATCATTTGGACCTTCCAAACAACTCCTATTTACAAACTTTGGTGTTAAAACTGGGTATACCTCCAAGATTACTGGGAGGCATTTTGTAGATTTCAACCTCGCTTATACCTCTCAAGCTCCACTGCTAAAAAATTCCTTTTCAAACGTTCGAATTAGCAATGCTGTTGTTGAAAACTTAGACTCAGAATATCGTATGACTGGAAACCTGAGTTATATTTTTCGTTCTCCACGTGTTCAAGGTAAAGTTTCTGGATATGTGATAAAAAACAGCAACGCTACAGAAGTTTCTTTCTATTATGCGGATGGAATTGGAGGCAGTGATTATGAAAACACTGCTTTTGTTCAAGAAGTGATCACCGACTTAGACACCAATCATTTGGGTATAGAAATAGGTATAGAAGTAGCACTCACACCTGCATTAAAATTGAAAGGAGCCGGAAATATTGGGCAGTATACTTTTGGAAACAATCCAAAATTAGCATTAAGTTCAGAATCAGCGAATTTTCAATTCACAAGCAGAGTTGCTCACTTAAAGAACTACAAATTACCAACAGGCCCGCAACAAGCCTACTCATTAGGTTTTGAATACCGCGCTTCAGATTATTGGTGGATTGGAGCTACCATTAATTTTTTTGGGGCTGCCTATGCAGATATCAACCCTTTAACAAGAACTTTTAATCTTTCTGATGATGGTGGAATCCCATTTTATGATTATGATCCTGCCCTTGCGAAACAGCTTTTACAACAAGAACAATTCAATAACTATTCCCTCATCAACTTCGTTGGAGGAAAAACATGGAAAATACAGCACTATTACATTGGTTTATTTGCGAGTATTAACAATCTATTAAACACAACCTACAAAACAGGAGGTTTTGAACAAGGAAGAAATGCCAACTTCAGAGAGTTACAAGAAGATCGTGCATTAGAAAAACCAATCTTTGGCAACAAATATTGGTACGGAAGAGGAATCACCTATTTTATGAACATAAGTATCCGAAATTAACACTAGAAACGCTATGAAAACAACACACACATCATTTAAAATAAGTGCAATTATGGTCTTATTCATCTGCATCATTTCTTGCGTGAAAGACGGTACTTTTGAATTGCCAGATCTATCAATTACAGAACCAAGTATTTCTACAAATTCGTCGATCTCAAAAATAAAAACAGCCCTTCAACAAGAATACAACACAAACCACACAACAATCTATACATTTCCAATACACGCGGAAAACCCGACTTATATTGAGGGATACGTCATCTCCTCAGATGCTACAGGAAATTTTTATAAAAAACTAATTGTACAAGACCATTTCGAAAGACCTACAGCAGGGGTTGAAATACTAATTAATACACCTTCTTTAGCATCTCGATATGAAATTGGGCGAAAAATATATATAAAACTAGATGGGCTATCGGTTTCCTATGATGATGGAGGAAGTGATGTAAACCCCACAAATTTAACTGCAG
>JBELDQ010000052.1:0-11498 GCA_042094215.1 Polaribacter sp.
AACATTGCCGTATAGCCATTTATATACTTTACAATTGTTGTTGAACTAACATCCACACTTACTAAAGTTGCTATTGCAGAAAAATGTTGCCTCCAACTCACCTTGGACGCCAATTCTTGAATCGCATCTTGACGCTCTTCTATCTCATCAATACTGTTTTCTGTTAATCTTTCCGCATAGGCTTCTGCCCCCTCTTGTGTAACGGTTCTATTTGAATATTGAAAGAAAGAACCCATTCCAAACAAGTCAATATCATTGCTATAAAAGTGCTGTGAATCTGCAAACTCATCTCCTGATTTTAAATTTCTATACACGCCTTTCAAAACAGACATTTCTGTAGCATTAATTTCAATTTTAGCTATCAAAAGCGCTTTTTGAGTTTTCAACTTTGCGCTTTTTATTAACAAAAAAGTAAAAATTGAAACTCCAATTGCAGCAATGACAGCGACATAAACGCCATTTCCTAAGAAATAATAAACCGCAAAAACACTAGTAAAAAAAACGAGTAGCCTTAAAACACTCACTCCATAGACTGTTTTCTTTAATGCGCTTAATTCAGTTTCAAGCCTTGCTTTATTTTTTGTATAAAATTGTATTGGGTCTGTCCTCATTTAATAGTCATTTATTCCGCCAGCTAAACTTAAAATATCTGCTTTTGGAAATCTCTTTTTTAATTCTTTTACTGCTTTATAGCTTGTAATTCCTTTGCGACAAACAACCACTGTTTTTTTTGAAGCATCGATTTCACACCTGGCAATACTTTCCTTTTGCATAGACAACGTTCTACTGAGCTCAAACGGAGCTATTAAGTTGTCTATTACTGAAATAATCTCTAAGCTTTCACTACCTAATGTTCTCTTTAATTCTAAAGGTGAAATGAGTAGACCTGCATCTTGTTGCTCGCAACTGGCATCAAAATAACTCTCATTATCAAAGATTCCTAAGAATTTTTGCTGTTGTTCAAACTCAGGAATATTCACGGGTTTCAATTTCATTTTCAATTGTGAATTCTGCAAAGCATTGTATACTAATAGTTGATTTGTTAATAGTTTTCCTATTCCAAGAATCAACTTTAGCACCTCATTTACCTGCTGAGCAGCGATAAAGCTCACAATAGCATTCAGGGTTCCTGCCTCCTCACAATTTGGCACGTCAGTTGCCATTTCCGGAAATGCATCTCTTAGGTTTGCTGAATAACTACCATCTTCTTGTTTCACATGAAAACTTGCTGCATAACCATCAAACTTATACAGAGACCCGTATACCAATGGTTTATTTTTGATGACACAAGCGTCATTCAACAAATACTTCGTTGGCAATGAATCTGTAG
Source organism: Polaribacter sp. (assembly GCA_042094215.1). Taxonomy (GTDB): domain Bacteria; phylum Bacteroidota; class Bacteroidia; order Flavobacteriales; family Flavobacteriaceae; genus Polaribacter. Next base: position 1,331 of record JBELDQ010000052.1, read on the forward strand.
CATCAACAACCACATCAACATCAGAAATAAGACGAAATATGTTTTGTTTTGTTACAGGTACACTGTCAAAAGTCAGGGCTGTGAACGGCGCTCTTTTCTGTATAAATTTCGCTAAGGTTTCTGTCTTTAGCGTTCCCTTATCTTCTAACGAATAAAATACCTGTCTATGAAGATTGGTCAAATCAACCGTATCAAAATCAACCAAATGAATTTTACCAACTCCACTAGCCGCTAACTGAACAGCAACCTGGCCTCCCAAACCTCCACAACCAACTACTAAAACAGCAGCATCCTGCAACTTTTGCTGTCCCAATTCGCCTATTTCAGGCATGGTTGTTTGACGTTTAAAAAGTGTTTTTTTCAATTGGTTCATTTTTACTTATCTAATTTTTAAGACAATTTAAGCATCTATGAGATACATCCTATTTCTTCTTATTGGAAACTACTTTTCAATTCGGCTTTAACTGCTTTGAACTCGTCTGGTGTATTTATGTTGCGAATCAAATGATCATCAACCTCAACAATTTCAACATCAGAGTTGATCAGTGGTTTACGAGGGCATGAATATCCTTGTGCTAAATACTGTAATAAAATAGGATATGCTTTTGGCTCATATATAGTAATCAATGGCTCTACAAACTCCTTCCCTTTTCCTTTAATTGCTGTTGCTATTTTAGAGGGGTTCCTTTTACTTAGCAACAACTCAATCAACGCTCTGTCTACAAAAGGAAGGTCTGTAGCTAAGACAATCCAAGCAGTATTTGGATTTTTTTGAAATGCTGAACAAATTCCGCCAAAAGGCCCTAAATTTAAGAAAGCGTCATGAATTTCATCTGTATTAGCAGCATCTTTTTGCACGGAGTAATAGGTTGTCAATCCTTGTGCTTCGAGCAACTCTTTTACATGTTCTTTTTGCGGTTTTCCAAAGTATGCCAATTGCCCCTTATCAGTACCCATTCGCGTACTTTTACCTCCGACTAAAACCAAACCATGAACCTCTGGAATTGTTTCTTGAATCAGTGTTGCTATATGACTTGTGATACTTTGAACATCAGACAATTCATAGATTGGAATCTCTTCCCAATTCGAGAACTTCTCTTTTAGGCTTTGAAAAGGCGCTATCTCACTCGTCGTTTTTATAAAAAAATGAATCTCATTTATTTGATCAATTCTTTTATTGATAGAGGCTTCTTTTCCTGGATCTAAAAATACAACTTGCTTATCGCCAGCATAATGATTTCCGTTTACAAACACATAATCATACTGCGCAAACTGCAGGCGCTGCTCAAATTTATTAACCTGCCCCGAAGTGGTTAACTGTAAATTGCCTTGGTGATGAAAAACATATTCCGACAAGGTATTCGCTTCAACACTTTTTGCGTGAGATGCATCAAAATAGGCCAATTTATAGGCTGCCAAATTTCTAGAAACTTGCGCAACTAGCGTTGAAATAACGTCACATTTTGCACCTAAGAGAACTAGTTCATTCGGAGCAAAAGTGTTGTTCTTTCTTTTTGTAATGTTTGTATGTTTTGTGTGCTTTTTCATATTATGTCTTGTTTATTTTATGATCTACAATACCTCATGATATTAACGCAATGAACCTCTTATTCATTTCTAACATCCGACTTACCTCCTGTTTTTTCTACTAATTTCACTTCTTTAATAACCATTTTCTGAGAAATTGCTTTGCACATATCATAGACCGTTAAACAAGTAATATTAGCGCCAGTTAGCGCTTCCATTTCCACTCCTGTTTTTCCTTCAATGGTAACCTTACAAAGAACTTCTATATGCGCTTCATCAATAATATCAATAGCAATATCCACTCCATTAATAAGTAAGGGATGGCACATCGGAATCAATTCTGATGTTTTTTTAACTGCTTGAATTCCTGCAATAATTGCGGTCTGAAAAACAGGTCCTTTTTTAGTGTGTAATTCGTCATGTGTAAAATGATTAACAATCTCTTTTCCTAAAAACATAGTAGCCTTCGCAAGTGCAGTTCTTTTCGTAGGATTCTTACCTGAAACATCTACCATTTTTGGCTGATTCTTAGGGTTGATGTGTGTAAAACTCATATCATATTGTTTTAATTACTGTGTTTTTTATCAAAATTAGTTCCTGTATCTAATTATTGGAAAAACAGCTCCTTTCATAAATAGTGTTTCTTCGGTTTTCGGCAATTCAATAAATCCGTCAGCTTTCGCCAAACTAGCTAAATCTCCAGAGCCGTTTCCTTTAATCGGTGTTGCAACTAACCTACCATTTAAAACACTTAACCGCACTTGTAAAAAATATGTTAACGCAGGTTTAAACGTTACATCATGACCTAAAACTGCTGTTTCTTGTTCCTGCAACCTCTCTAGTGATTTGTCATACCAAGGAAAAAAATAAGTCAAACAATTGACAAATGTCGATATCGGGTTTCCCGGAAAGGCAAAGACAGTTGTTTTTTCTTTACCTGTGTTCTCACTATTTTTATCTGTATGAGTTTCCGCGTCTTTACCCATGGCATTTTGGGCAATCTTTGAAGTTGTTTTATGACCAAACCAAAAAGGCTTTCCTGGGCGCTGTGCTACTTTATGAAATAACTTCTCAACACCTAGCTCATCTAATACTTCTGGTAAAAAATCGTATTTCCCTTTGCTTACTGCTCCACTAAAAAGTAATACATCATACGTTTTCAAAAACCCTTTTATCTTTTGCTTAAGTACTGGTTTATCGTCTGTAATATGGGCTGTATGCGACGTAACTTGGAGTTTATCTAACAAAGAAACAAGTGTAAATACATTTGATCTTCGTATTTGGTGTGGCAAGGGAATCTCTTCTACACCCACCAATTCGTCACCTGTAGAAACAATCATCACTTTTGGTGTTTTAGCAACCTTTACCATCGGTTTTCCTACGGTAGCCAATACTCCTATTTCTGCTGCTGATATTTTAGTGTTTTTATGAATTAGCACAGCATCTTCTGTCCCATCTTTCCCTTTCTCATGAATATTTTGGCCGTCATTAAGAGCATCAACCACAATAGTTGCAATACCACTTTCTAGTTGTATGTCTTCATATCTAATCACAGCACTTGTTGCAGAAGGCAATACAGCCCCAGTCATTACTTCAATACAATTTTCCGGATTGTTTAGTCTCATTTGCTCACTTCCTGCTGCCTGTATCCCTTCTATAAGAAAACTGCGCTGTCCCTTTTCAAATTGTGAATAATTGATAGCAATACCATCCATAGCAACTCTATTAAATGGTGGAAAATCTCTATCTGCTTTGACCTCTTCTTTTAAAATTCTACCAACAGATTCTAGAAATGGAATCGTCTCAACACCAAAGTTTTGTGAGGTATTCAAAATTATTTGTAAAGCTTGTTCTTTTGAAATCATATGCATTGTGATTCTTGTGATGACAAGAATCTATTTTTCTTTATTTAGATTTCCGAGAGATCGGAAATTAGACCTATTCTAATTATTCAATATCCATACACTATCCTCCTATGGTTGACATGCTCTCAGAAACAGTTCCTTTTTTACGGTTAGCTTCCGCTATAAAACCGTTTTCTGGCTTGTCTTTTACCAAAGACAAGAAGAGTTCTTTTAAATCATCATTTCCTGCCCCACTGCGTAAAAAGTCTCTCAGATTAAAAATGCCATCATCAAACAAACAGTTTTTAAAAGTACCTGTTGGAGTAATTCTAATTCGGTTGCAATCTCCGCAAATAGTTCGCGTAAATGCGGGAATAATACCTACGGTTCCTTTATGATTTTCTATAGAAAAGTTTCTTGATGTGGAGGACTTTACAGTAGGGAGTTCTTGTACATCAAACTCAGATGTTATTTCCTTTAGTATTCTTTTGTAATTCCAAGATTCATGCATTTCTCGTTGTCCCTTTCCATTAAAAGGCATCTCTTCTATAAAGCGAACCTCGAGGTCTTTATCTTGGGTATACCGAACAAAATCTCTAATTTCATTAGTGTTCACTCCAGACTGCACTACCACATTTAATTTTAGACGCATGCTGCTTTTTTCAAGTAGTTCCATCGTTTTAAACACGGAATCAAATGTTTTTCTACGCGTAATTTTATGAAACGTATCGGCCTGAAGGCTATCAATACTTAAGTTGATGTTTCTTACTTTCTGCAATGCTTCGAGCGCTTCAATGTGCTTATGAATCATCACGCCGTTTGTAGTAATATTGATATCCTCTAACAAATCATTAAAAGACAACATTTCCAAAAAATCCATAAACCCTTTTCGCACAAAAGGCTCTCCTCCTGTCAATCTCACTTTCCTGACACCTAACTCCGTAAGTACCCGAACAATTCTGTACATTTCCTTATAGGAAAGCAAATCATCTTTTGGCACAATTTCGATGCCATGGGCAGGCATACAATACTGGCAACGCAAATTACAACGATCCGTTACTGCTAAACGAACGTAGTCTATTTGTCTTCCAAAACGATCTACCAACTTACTCATAATTTGCATTCATAAAGATAAGGTGAATTTCCGGAAATAACCTTAAGACCTTAGCAAAACTGCTTCTTACAAATTGACTCTTAGTAGGTGTTAGTGCGGTAATTTATTACTCAATAACCCATATGCAAAAGCTCCTAAGACCGCTCCTAAAAGAACAACCCCTATCGCAGCAACCCCATGACCAAGCAGCACAAACATAGGGCCAGGACATGCTCCTGCCAATGCCCAACCTAAGCCAAAAATTGCACCTCCCGCTAAGGTTCTTATCACTCCTTTTTTCTTCTCTTTTATGATTACTTGCTCACCCAAATAATTTTTGATGGTTCCTTTTTTGAACAACTGCATGCATCCCATTCCTAAAATCACCGCCGAACCAATTACTCCATACATATGAAATGACTGAAACTTAAACATTTCATAGATCCGATACCATGAAACCACTTCTGATTTACTCAATAATACTCCAAACAGAACGCCGATCACTAAAAATTTTACGTTTTTCATCATTTAAAAAATTAAAGGAATTAGAAACCAAGTCATGATCAAACCACCAATAAAAAAACCAATAACTGCAAGTAGCGATGGCATTTGTAAACTACTCAAGCCCGTAATAGCGTGCCCAGAAGTACAACCACCAGCGTAGCGCGTTCCAAACCCAATACAAAGGCCAGCTCCCAATAAGATAACGAAGCCTTTTAATGAAAAAATCTGTTCTACAGCAAATATTTCAGAAGGAACATAGCCTTGTCCTGCATCTTGAAATCCTAACGCTGCTAATTCAGCAACTGTTTCAGGGTTCAGGGCAATATTCTCGGAAGGCATTAAGTACTGAGAAGAAAGAAATCCCCCAATGATAATTCCAACAACAAATAACAAACTCCATGTTTGTGCTTTCCAATCTTTATTAAAGTAGGATGAGACTTTGCCTGCACCAGCCATGGTACAGAATGTTTCTAAATTCGTAGATACTCCGAAGCCACGACCGAAATAATGCATCAGAAAAAGCACAACTGCAATCATTGGACCTGCAACAAACCAAGGCCATGGTTGACTAATAAAATCTATCATAATTAATTTAATTTTGTTCTTATATACTTCATGACAACTTGGGTAGCACCAATATTTTCCCTAATAAATTTAGCATTCAGATTACCAACTCCCACTCGATATTCTTTATCTTGTTTCAGTTGTGTAAAAATAGTTGAAAATTCCTTTTGATTAGAAACCACCTTACACCCCTCTAATTGCACCAAATCTACAACTTCTTTGTATTTCTTATAATAGGGCCCTATTACAATTGGCACTCCAAAAGTAGCCGGCTCCAATACATTATGAACACCGTTTTTAGTCAATCCCCCACCAACATAAGCCGCATCTGCAACTGCGTATACCTTGGTTAAAACCCCTATTGTATCAATAATAAAAACATCAAAATCAGCAAGTTCTTTTCCTTCTTTTTCTGAATACAAAACTGTTTTCTTTGTAATTGTTTTTTTTAGTTGGCCAATATCAGTGGCCTTCATATTGTGTGGTGCAATGATAAATTTTTCGTCTCTAGAAGCTGTTTTATTGATGTAATTCGCCAGTAATTTTTCATCTTCTTCCCATGTACTACCCGCAACTACAGTGTATTGCTTATTTTTAAATTCTGAGATGTAGGTTAGGACATTGTCCTGCTGCAAAATTTCATACACACGATCAAAACGCGTATCTCCACTAACGGTCACATCTTTTTGATGGATCTCATTTAATAGCTCTTTGGAAATTTGATCTTGAACAAAAAAATGATCAAATGCTTGGAGTGACTTCCTCATAAAGTGACCGTAAGGTTTGAAGAAAATCTGATTTTTTCTAAAAATTCCAGACACTAAGATGGTCGAAATATTTCTTTGCCTTAACTCCTTTAAGTAATTAGGCCAAAACTCATACTTAATAAATATCGCGAGTTCTAGATTTACCATATCTAAAAATTGCTTTACTTTTTTATTAGAGTCCATAGGTAAATAACAAACAACATCTGCTAGTTCATACTCTTTTCGAATCTCATATCCCGAAGGTGAAAAAAATGTGAGGAGTATTTTACGTGATGGAAACTCTTTCTTTACTTGTTCAATTATAGGTCTTCCTTGTTCAAACTCCCCCAAAGAAGCAGCATGAAACCATACCACTCTGTCTTCAGAGCTAAAAGCAGAAAGCGCCTCAAATGCCTGCCTTCTTCCCTCAACAAATAGCTTTATTTTATTACTAAACAAAGCAATCAATGACAAAAACAGAGTCGCAATAAAAACAATACAGTTATAGAGTGCATTCATACGGTGTAAATGTACAAAATAGAAGTATAAAAAAACGCCCAAACTTACGTTTGGGCGTTTCCTATTTTATGTATGAAGTCTTATACTTCGAAAGGCTCAATAGATACATACGATCTATTGTCTCTTTTCTTCACAAACTGCACAACACCATCTACCTTAGCATGTAACGTATGGTCTTTCCCCATATATACATTCTCTCCTGGATTGTGTGTTGTTCCTCTTTGGCGAACGATAATATTCCCTGCAATTGCAGCCTGACCACCAAATATTTTTACTCCTAGACGTTTCGATTCTGATTCTCTACCATTCTTCGAACTACCTACTCCTTTTTTATGTGCCATGATTGTATGGTTTTAAAACTGGTTTCTTATTTTGTTAATGCTTCAATTAATTCAGCTTTCTTTAAAGAAGTATATCCTTTAATTCCTGCTTCCTTAGCAGCTGCTTTTAATTCTGCAACAGTCATTGAACTATAATCAACAGAAGTTGATTCTTTTACCTCAGCCTTAGGAGCTGCTTCCTTTTTTGGAGCTGCTTTTTTTGCTGTTTTCTTTGCACCTGCAGCACCAATAGATTCAATTTGAATCTCACTTAAATACTGACGGTGTCCGTTCTTCTTTTTGTAACCTTTTCTTCTTTTCTTTTTGAAAACGATTACTTTATCACCTTTTAGGTGACCTAAAATCTTAGCCGTTACTTCGACTCCTTCTATAGCTGGGGCGCCAATAGTTACACTTCCTTTATCTTCAGTTAAAAGAACGTTATCAAAAGTTACTTTTGATCCTTCTTCTCCCTGTAAACGGTGAACGTATACTTTTTGGTCTTTTGCTACTTTAAATTGTTGCCCTGCTATCTCTACGATTGCGTACATACTTTTAATTTTGCGTATTTATACTTAATTATCACATCATCTTAGTGAAAATGCGGGTGCAAATATACACTTTTATTTACAAATCACCAACACTTACCAGAATATCATTGTTATTCTTATTTCCATCATTTTCAGCTTATTAAAAAAAAGAGTGTTCAACTCAAAAAATGCTGAACCAATACTATCCCAAACAAACTTAAAAGCAAGAAAAAATTAGACGACATATTCAATCTTCTCTACTTATTTTTATTCACCAAATAGACACCCGCTAAAATCACAACACCACCAACACCTTGCACTATACTTAGATTTTCGCCATCTATAAGCCCCCAAAAAACAGCAACTAAAGGAATGAGATAGGTTACTGAAGAAGCAAATATAGGAGTTGTTACCTGGACCATTTTATTAAACAGCACCTTAGCAACACCTGTTCCTAAAACAGCTAAAATAGCAATATACCCTAAAGAAGATATCGTTGTCTCTGTCCATTGAACATGAGATAGAAAACCACTACTAAGCAGTACCATGGATGCCGGAACTATCATGATCACAAAATTACCCACAGCAATTGTAAGTGCTTCCACCTCATTCAAATACTTTTTAATCATGTTCACATTGAGCGCATAACCAACAGATGCTAAAAATATTAAAAAAGCAAACCAATAATTTTGATCTGGATTTAAGCTAGCTCCTTTCAAAATAAGAATGAGTGTCCCAATCAATCCAACTAAAATACCGACTAACTGCTTGCCATTAAAAGTTGCACCAAAGACCATCGCACCAAAAATAAGTGTGTTAAATGGGGTCAACGAGTTCAGAACAGCAACAATTGCACTGTCTAGGTGACTGACCGCAAAAGCAAACATAAAGACAGGAAAAAAGGTTCCGAGAACAGCGGTATATAAAATATACTTCCACTGATGTTTCTGAATCCGTTTCAAGCTTCTAAAACCGATTAGCACTAAAAATAATCCTGTAATCAAAATTCTTAAAGCGCCCAATTGAACTGGCGTCACACCTATTAGGGCTTTTTTCATTAAAATGAAGGAACTCCCCCAAACCAAAGCTAAAACCCCTAAATACACCCATTTTACATTCTTTGAAACCATATGATATGCTTTAACAATGCAAAAGTCGCTGTTTTCTGATGATATCAACCAATTAATTAATAAATTTGTCATATCAATTTAATAAGCCACGTTTATCATGAAATTTCTACAAATCGCAGCAGTTCTTTTTATCCTTACCTTCTCTTTTACAGCATGCAACACTGAACCAAAAAAGAAACCAGAAATAGAAGAAGTAAGCACTGAAAACAATCAAAAAATCGCCTTTCAAATTACGGGCATGACCTGCGAAATTGGATGTGCAAAAACAATTCAATCGAAACTTTCTAAAAAAGCAGGAATTACGTCTGCTAAAGTTATTTATAAGGACAGTACCGGACTGGTAGAGTTTAATGAAACTATAATTTCTAAAGAAGAGATCCGCTCTTTTGTAAACGGTATTGCAGGCGGAGAAATGTACAGCGTAGAAAACCTAAAAAATGTAACCTCTTTTAACGAAAGTTCTAAATAAGCAATATGAAAAAACGCCTTCCTTTATTTGTCAAGCTAGCATTGATATCAGTATATGTTATTTTCTTAGCAGGGGCTGTTGTGAGAATGACAGGTTCTGGAATGGGATGCCCAGACTGGCCAAAGTGTTTCGGCTATTACATTCCGCCTACCTCTGAATCAGAAATTACCTGGCAACCCAATACAGAGTATCAAGAAGGCATGATTATCATCAAAGATGAAACACTTTATGTTGCGCAAGAAGACGTTCAAACACAACTTACTTTTTCAGCTGATAATTGGCAAAAGTACACCAAACATAGCTATGCAACGTTTAACAAATACCATACTTGGACAGAGTATATCAATCGATTAGCTACTGTTGTTTCTGGATTTTTCTTTTTATTCTTAATTTTTTCAGCCGCAAGATTCTGGAAAGAGCGCAAAGAAATTACCCTTTTAGCTTTCTTTGCTTTTTTCTTAATGCTAGGAGAAGCATGGCTGGGCAAGACCGTGGTTGACTCCAATCTGAAGCCAACAATTATTACCATTCATATGATTGGCGGCTTGATTATTATTGCCTTATTACTTCGTTTGCGATTTATTACCTCTGAAAAAAACTCAGACGCATCAACAAAGCGCAGCGCGCACAAATACAACCCACTATTCAGCAAACTACTCATTTTTGCTGCTATTTTTAGTTTGATACAAATTGCAATGGGAACGCAAGTAAGACAGTTTATAGACGAACAAGTTAAACTCTTTGGCTTTGAAAACAAAAACTTAAGTCTCCTAAACCCAAGTTTTAAATTCTATTTTCACAGATCTTTTACAATCGCAATCGTACTGGTAAATTTGTGGATGTTTTATCTAAACCAAATTAAAAACCTAGGATATACACTAGTAAATTGGATTGTCTTTTTAATTTTTCTAGAAACCATTAC
>JBELDQ010000053.1:0-11439 GCA_042094215.1 Polaribacter sp.
TTGATTGCGATTCTTTTTACAGAAGTTGCAAAGCTTTTCTTTTGAGATAAGGAGTCTCTCAATGGGTTTTTTGTGCTCCTTATATTTGGTGTGCCCTTTTATTGTATTATGGGTAAAAAGGTAAGTGCTAGTTTTAAAGACTTCCTAGAGACGCGATTTCGAAGACTTTTGTAAAAGAGTCTTAAGATGTCTTTGTGCTCATGTATTGAAAGTGCAATAATGTCGGCATTGCGTTCTTCAGAGAAATGTAAAATGCCTTTTTCTATGTTGTTGTTGTTGTTGTTGTTGTAGATATTTATAGGGTGTTTTTGTGTGTTACTGTCTTTTAAAAAAGCAGTCATTTTTTTTCGACCCTACAAAATTGATGTCAAAAAAATAAAATCTTCACGCTGTTATTTTTTGGAGCTTCCTGTCGTTGGTGGGGGCTCTTTATGTGTTTAGGTGAAAAAGGTAAGTACGGGTTTTGAAGACTTTCGAGATACACGATTTCGAAGGCTTTTGTAAAAGAGTCTTAACAGGCCTTCGTGCTCATGAGTTGAAAGTGCTACAATGTCTGCTTTGATCTCTTTTGAGAAATGGGAAACGCCTTTTTCTATAGAGCTGTCATTATAGATGTTTATAGAATGTTGTTGTTTGTTGTAGCCCTCTAAAAAAGCAATCATTTTTTTTCGGGATATCGAGGTATTTCTGAACCGTTGCATGGTATTGATATTTAACAGGTGAATCCTGCTCCCAAATTTTTTTGTAAAAGCCAACAATGCGTCAAATGATTTTTTACTTTTTTCTTTAAAATTAGATGCAAAAACGACTTCTTTCATGACCATGTTTTCTGGGTCTTTATTAATAGCCACAATAGCTGCTTTTGAGACCTTGGCTATTCTTTTTGTCAATGATCCAAGTAATAGTTCTTCGAGTATGGATTTGTCTTTTGAACCCATTATAATTAAGTCGGGTTGTATTCTGTTGCTAAATTTTAAAATCCCTTCATACGGGGCTTCGAATCGAATAGCATATTTAACTGAGGTAGATCTGTTAAAGAAAGCTGTCTTTAGACCGGTTATTTTTTCTTTTATTTTGTGAATGTAATGCATGCTATGTGGTATGCCGAAATTGCTTCCAGACCCCATGTCCACTTGACCTTCAGGGATTTGAATCATGTGCAGTAAATAAACCTCTGTTGCTGTTTTATAAGCGATTTTGGACGCTAGTTTTATGGCGTATTTAGATTCGGGAGAGAAGTCTAGTGGAACGAGAATTTTCTGCATGCTGTTTGATTTTAATAAGTAGCTAAGGGAGTATCTAAATATACAATAAAAAATGACAGAAACCTATTTGGGTATTAATGAATAAGTTAGTATATTTGCACCATAAATAACGTTAAAGAGGAAGGAAGGGGCTAGATAGCCCCTCTTTTTATATCTAAAATGGATAAGAAAATAATACAAGATTTACTAGACGAAGCATTGGCAGAGAACGAGAGTTTGTTTTTAATAGACCTGTCTTTTTCGTCCGACAATAGAGTTCAGGTTGTTATTGATGGTGATACAGGGGTGCCTTTAAATGAGTGCATTCGAATTAATAGAGCGATTGAGAGTAATTTTGACAAAGAAGAAGTAGATTTTGCATTAGAGGTGACCTCTCCAGACATTGCAGAACCTTTAAAAGTAAAGAGGCAATATCGAAAAAATTTGAATAGAATTTTGAGGGTCAAGACTGCTGATGAAACCTTAGAAGGTACTTTAGTAGCAGTGAATGAAGAACAGATAGTGTTGACTTGGAAAGCGAGAGAACCTAAACCAATTGGTAAAGGGAAAGTAACTGTCGAAAAAAGGGCAGAAGTGGCATTTCAAGATATAAAAGAAGCAAAAGTGAAGATAATATTTTAATAAGAGTTGAATGGAAAATATAGATTTAATTGATTCATTTTCAGAATTTAAAGATGTTAAAAGTGTAGATAGGGTAACCTTAATGTCTATCTTAGAAGAGGTTTTTAGAGCTGCATTGAAACGTAAATTTGGATCGGATGATAATTTTGATATCATTATCAACCCAGATAAAGGAGATTTAGAGATTTGGAGAAATAGAATTGTGGTGGCAGACGGGTTTTCTGAAGATGATAATGAAGAAATCGAATTGGCAGAGGCAAGAAAAATTGAACCAGATTTTGAAATTGGTGAAGATGTGTCTGAAGAGGTGAAGTTGATTGATCTAGGAAGAAGAGCTATCTTAGCATTGCGTCAAAACCTAATTTCTAAAATACAGGAACACGATAGTACAAATATCTTTAAACAGTTTAAAGATTTAGAAGGTGAGATTTATAGTGCAGAAGTGCACCATATTCGTCACAATGCTGTTATTTTATTGGATGATGAAGGGAATGAGATGGTGTTGCCAAAGAGCGAACAAATACGTTCGGATTTCTTTAGAAAGGGAGATGCTGTAAGAGGTGTGATTAAGTCTGTTGAATTGCGTGGAACGAAACCTGCAATTATATTGTCTAGAACGTCACCTAATTTCTTAGTGAAATTATTTGAGCAAGAGATTCCAGAAGTTTTCGATGGTTTAATTACCATAGAAGGAGTGGCAAGAATTCCAGGAGAGAAGGCGAAAATTGCCGTTGATTCTTATGACGATAGAATTGATCCTGTTGGTGCTTGTGTAGGGATGAAAGGGTCTCGTATTCATGGAATTGTTCGTGAATTAGGGAATGAAAATATTGATGTAATCAACTATACCAAAAACGAGCAGTTGTTTATTGCGAGAGCGTTAAGTCCTGCAAAAATTGTTTCAATGGAAGTAAAGCCTGCAGAAGAAGTTGTTGATGGTAAAAAAGGGCGTGTAAATGTCTTTTTGAAGCCAGAAGAAGTTTCTAAAGCTATTGGTAAAGGTGGTGTGAACATACGATTGGCAAGTCAGTTAACAGGGTACGAGATTGATGTTCAGCGAGAAGGGATTGAAGATGAGGATGTTGAATTGACAGAATTTGTTGATGAAATCGAAGGATGGGTAATCGACGAGTTGAAGAAGATAGGATTGGATACTGCAAGAAGCGTGCTGGAGAAAGACGTTGCAGAATTACTTAAAAGAACTGATTTAGAAGAAGAAACAATTCTAGAAGTTCAACAGATTTTAAAAGAAGAGTTTGAAGATTAATTTTTTAATCTGATACTTATAAATGATTCGGAGAGTATAACTATACAATGTATAAAGTGTATTTTCTTTAAAGGCTAAACAAAATAAATATATGGCTGAAGGTAAAACAATGAGGCTTAATAAAGTTTTAAGAGAATTAAATATTTCTTTAGATAGAGCGGTAGAGCATTTGTCAAAAAATGGGCACGACATCGAAGCGCGTCCAACTACCAAGATATCAGGAGAAGTATATCAAGTATTGCTTGATGGTTTTCAAACTGACAAAACTAAGAAAGCTGCTTCAAAAGAGGTTGGAGAAGAAAAGCGAAAGGAAAAAGAAGCCATTCGTCTGGAGTTAGAAGCGAAGCTAGAGAAAAAACGTTTAGAAGAGGAGGCTAAAAAAGAAGTTTTAAAAGCGAAAGCAGAAAAGTTAGAGCTAAAGACTGTTGGTAAGATCGATATTGATCCTGCACCTGCTGCTCAGAATGAAACTGCTCAAGCGCCTGTTGAAAAAGAGGCGGCTCCTGTGGAAGAAAAAAAGGAGGTAGCTGAGAAATCCGATATTCCTGCAAAAGAAGAAGTTGTTCAAGAAGTAACCGTTGAAAAGTCAATAGAGAAAACTGCACCTGCTAAGCCTAAGGTACAAGCACCTATTGAAAAAGAAGCGGTGAAGAAGACAACTGTTAAAGCAGCACAGCCAGCTAAAAGTTCGGAAGAACCGGAAGTAACTGCAGAAACTGCAGAAAAACTGACAACCCAATATAAAAAGTTGGATGGCCCTAAAATTACAGGACAAAAAATTGACTTAAAACAGTTTGAAAGACCTAAGAAAAAGAAGCCAGACCCAAAAGCTGCGAATGCAAACGATCCTAAGAAGAAGAGAAAGAGAATTGTAAAGCCTGCTAATAACAATAGAAACAATCCGGGAGGAGCGAATGCAGGAAGAAGAGGTCCGGGAGGTCCGAATAGAGGTGGTTTTAAAGGAAGAGGTCCTGCTAGACCTGTTGTTAAAAAAGAAGAGCCTACAGAAGCAGAAGTACAAAAACAAGTACGTGAAACTTTAGAGAGACTGCAAGGAAAGTCTAACAAAGGTAAAGGAGCAAAGTACAGAAGAGATAAAAGAGATCAACATCGTCAGCAAACAGAGATTAATGAAGAGTTGGCTGCAGCAGAAAGCAAAGTGTTGAAAGCAACTGAATTTGTAACGGTAAGTGAGGTGGCAACCATGATGGATGTTCCTGTTATCAATATCATTTCGGCATGTATGTCTTTAGGAATGATGGTAACAATGAATCAGCGTTTGGATGCAGAAACATTAGTTATTGTAGCAGAGGAATTCAATTATAAAGTAGAGTTTGTTGGAGCTGAAGTTGAAGAAGCAATTGTTGAGGTTGAAGATAAAGAAGAAGATTTAGTTCACAGGGCACCTATTATTACGGTAATGGGGCACGTAGATCATGGGAAGACATCTTTACTAGATTATGTGCGTAAAGCAAATGTTATTGAAGGAGAGTCGGGTGGTATTACGCAACACATTGGAGCGTATGCAGTAAGTGTAGGTGATGAGAAAATTGCCTTTTTAGATACTCCTGGTCACGAGGCCTTTACAGCGATGCGTGCACGTGGAGCACAAGTAACGGATTTAGTTATTATTGTGGTGGCTGCAGATGATGATGTGATGCCGCAAACAAAAGAGGCCATCTCTCATGCACAAGCTGCAGGTGTGCCAATTATTTTTGCGATCAATAAAATTGACAAGCCAAATGCAAACCCAGACAATATAAAAACACAGTTGTCAACTATGAATTTATTAGTTGAAGATTGGGGAGGTAATATTCAGTCACAAGAGATTTCGGCAAAAACCGGACAAGGTGTTGAAGAATTATTGGAAAAAGTATTATTGGAGGCTGAGGTATTGGAATTGAAAGCAAATCCAAATAAAGTTGCCAATGGAGCCGTTGTTGAAGCGCTATTAGATAAGGGTAGAGGATATGTCTCTACAATTCTAGTGCAGTCTGGAACTTTAAAAATTGGTGATTACATCTTAGCTGGTAAACATAGCGGAAAAGTAAGAGCTATGTTTGATGATAAAGGAAATCAATTGAAAGAAGCAGGTCCTTCGACACCAGTATCTATTTTAGGGTTAGATGGAGCGCCACAAGCGGGTGATAAGTTCAATGTGTTTGAAGATGAAAGAGAAGCGAAACAAATTGCTTCTAAGCGTTCTCAATTGCAACGTGAGCAATCTGTGAGAACTCAGAAAACATTGACCTTAGATGAAATTGGAAGAAGAATTGCATTAGGAGACTTTAAAGAGTTGAATATCATCTTAAAAGGAGATGTTGATGGTTCTGTAGAGGCCTTGACAGATTCTTTCCAGAAGCTGTCTACTGATGAGATTCAGGTAAATATCATTCATAAAGGTGTTGGAGCAATTACAGAGTCAGATGTGTTGTTAGCATCAGCATCAGATGCCATTGTTATTGGATTTAATGTGCGTCCGCAAGGAAATGCAAGGATGGTTGCGGATAAAGAAGAAGTAGATATTAGACATTATTCAATTATCTACGACGCAATCAATGACCTGAAAGATGCCATGGAGGGAATGCTTTCTCCAGATATGAAAGAAGAGATTACAGGGAATGTTGAAATTAGAGAGGTGTATAAAATCTCGAAAGTTGGTAATATTGCTGGTTGTATGGTAATGTCTGGTAAGATCATGAGGAATTCTATGATTCGAGTGATTCGAGAAGGAATCGTAGTTCATTCAGGTACTTTAGAGGCGCTGAAGCGTTTTAAAGACGATGTAAAGGAAGTTGCAAAAGGATATGACTGTGGTATTCAAATTAAAGGATTCAACGACATCAAGCAAGGCGATGTAATCGAAGCATATCACGAAGTAGCTGTAAAAAAGAAATTGAAATAAGGATGTATTCAATTTATTAGATAAAAAAAGAGGAGCGATACATCGCTCCTCTTTTTTTTTTGACTGGCTGTTATTATCTAGGGACGACAATTGCAGATGGAAATTTCGTTTTAATTGTGTTTAGTATTTTATCAGCTTCAAGTTGTGTTTTATAGTCTCCTACCAAAGATTTCCAATACGGAGGGTTGGAGTAATCGATATGTGTTTTGATTTCAGGATAGGCAAGACTAAAGGCCTTTAACTCGGTTCTAGCCTTGGTTTCAGTACCGTAAAATAGCTGAATTCTAAATCCATAGCCTTCTTTTTTGTTGTAAGCTCTCTTCTTTTTTATGAGTGAAACTACATCGCTATCCATCTCGGTTTGAGCAGTTGTAGGTATCGTAATCGTGCAGAAAGCAGTCGCTAAAAATAGATAAATTGAAGGTAATCTCATGAGTTAAAATCTTTTGTACAAAAGTAACAACTTGTTTTGAAGAAGATTCGTATTTTTTTTATTTAGAATTGATATAAATTAATAATTAACACTCAGTTGGCATTTCAAAATTTCGAGATATGTAGTACTTTTGTACAGCTATTCAAACCCTTCTTTTTTGTAGTGTTTGGAATATTAAAAAGCACCAAATTAGAATTAAAATTTATATTTTATAGTATGAGAAGTGTGGAGAAACACAGTCGGTCAATTAGAGTACTCATCAAGCGTTTTACTTTCCTTTTAATTTTTGCAATTAGTTTTTCAATGCATGCTCAAGATGCTGTGAATGTTGAACAGCAGAAAGAGGGTAGAAAGTTGTTCAAGAATTTATGTTCATCATGTCATAAGCTGGATAAAAAGTTTGTTGGACCTGCATTGGGAGATGTTACCGAGAGAAGAGAGGCGGATTGGTTAAATGCTTGGATTAAAGACAATGCAGCTTTGAGAGCTTCTGGTGATGCAGATGCGATTGCTATTTTTAATGAGTACAATGGGTCAGCGATGTCTGCTTTCCCGTCGTTAACTGATAAGAACATTGAGGATATTTTATACTACACAAAGGTTGGTGACCCTAAGAAAGCGGTTGCTGCTGCGCCTGTGGGTGCTTTGAATGCAGAACAAGAGTCTCCTTGGTTGACCTATTTATTAGGAGCTGTTATTTTAGTAGCTGTAATGATTATTGCTAATTTATTAAAAACTGTCAATGAGTTAAAAGGAGCGCCAAAAACTCCAGGTTTAGCAGGGAATGCTATGGAGTTGTGGGTTGGTTTTAAAAAGAATACATTTTTACATGTCTTACTTACCATATTTTTAGCCTTAACAACAGCATATCTTGTCTTTGGAATGCTTTCTCAAGTTGGGGTAGATGAAGGGTATCAGCCGATTCAGCCAATAGCCTTTTCGCATACCATACATGCTGGTGAGAATAAGATAGATTGTCAATATTGCCACTCTTCTGCAAAGCATAGTAAAACATCGGGTATTCCTTCTGTGAATGTGTGTATGAACTGTCACGAGAATATTGCAGAGGTGTCTGAAGAAACAAGAATTCCTTCTATGAATATGGGGAAAGCAGAATTAGATAAAGAGATTCAAAAATTGTACACCGCTGCTGGTTGGGATGCAGATAATATGTCTTACACAGGTCAGACGCAGCCAATCAAATGGGTTCGTATCCATAATTTACCAGACTTTGCATATTTTAATCACTCTCAACACGTAACTGTTGGTGGTCAAGATTGTAAAACGTGTCATGGTCCAGTGGAAACTATGGATGAAGTATATCAATTCTCACCATTAACAATGGGTTGGTGTATTGACTGTCACAAGGAAACAAAAGTAGATTTGAAAGGGAATCCATATTACACGAAAATTCATGAAGAGTTGTCTAAAAAGTACGGTGTAGAAGCTGTTACTGTAGCGCAACTAGGAGGGAAAGAATGTGGAAAATGTCACTATTAATAATTAGAACGTAAAATACTTATATAAATGGCTTCAAACAAAAAATACTGGCAAAGTGTTGAGGAACTCAAAGATAGTTCTATTGTTGAAACGCTGAGGAAAACTGAATTTGTAGATGATATTCCTACAGATGAATTTTTAGGAGATAAAGAAACTTTAGAAGCGTCATCTACGTCAAGAAGAGATTTTTTGAAATACGTTGGTTTTTCAACAGCAGCAGCTTCATTGGCTGCCTGTGAAGGTCCGGTAAGAAAATCTATTCCGTTTGTTGTAAAACCACACGATACCATCTTAGGGGTTGCAGATTGGTATGCAACCACCATAGCAGATGGGTATGATTTCGCTAATATATTGGTAAAAACTAGAGAAGGACGTCCGATTTTAGTGATGCCAAACAAAGAAGCCGGTGGTGCTACAAGTGCACGTGTTCAGGCTTCTGTTTTGTCTTTGTATGACAGTCAACTTCGATTAAAAGAGCCTCAAAGTAAAGACGCTACTTTAACCTGGGATGATGCAGATGCAAAGATTGGAGCTAAGTTAAATGCATTAAAATCTGCGAACGAAGCTGTTGTTTTGTTAACAGGTACTTTGGCAAGTCCGTCTACGGAAAAAGTAATTGCTGAGTTTGTTGCGGCATATCCAAATGTTAAGCATGTGGTATATGATGCAGTTTCAGAATCTGGTGCATTGGATGCATTTGAAGCGATGTACGGTAAACGTGCGTTGCCAACATATCATTTTGATAAAGCTGCTGTTATCGTTTCGGTAGGTGCAGATTTTATTGGAGATTGGCAAGGTGGCTATGAGAAGTCTTATTCGGTAGGAAGAAGACCTCAAACAGGAAAAATGTCACGTCATATTCAAATAGAGACGAACATGACCCTGTCTGGTGCAAATGCTGATAAAAGAGTTGTTGTAAAGCCTTCTGAGCAAGTATTTGCTTTGGTGAACTTGTACAACGCTGTAACTGGAGCAAACCTTCCTTCAAAAGCAACACAAGCTGATGCGGCTGTGAAGTCAGTGGCAAAAGAACTTAAGAATGCAGGTTCTAAGGCTGTTGTTGTTACAGGACTCAATGATAAAAATGCACAAATAGTTGCCATGGCAATTAACAATGCTCTTAAGAGTGAGGTTATGGATGTGGTGTCTACAAATAACGTAAGACAAGGAGACGATGCTGCTGTTGCACAAGTGGTAGCAGATCTAAAAGCAGGAGCTGTGAAAGGTTTGATTACCTATAACGTGAACCCTGTATACTCTTTAGCAGCAGGTGCTGAGGTGAAAAAAGCCATGAGCAACTTAAAATTATCTGTTGCGATTTCTGAGCAAAATGATGAAACAGCAAGCCTTGCTGAATTTGCATTGCCAGCTTCTCATTACTTGGAATCTTGGGGTGATGTATCCCTTAATTCAGGGACCTACAGTTTAGTGCAGCCTACCATTCATCCATTATTCAATTCACGTCAATTACAAGATGTGTTGCTGAAATGGTCTGGTAGTACAACGAGTTATTACGACTATTTAAAAGCCTTTTGGGCATCAGATATATTGGAAGGTCAATCATGGAATCAAACATTACATGATGGATTTTTCGTTAAAAACAATGCAGCTAAAGTAGCAGTAAAATCTTTAGATTTAAATGCGATAGCAGTGCGTTTGAAAGCAACTACGACATCCTCTGATATGGAGTTGAGTTTGTTTACAACAACTGCATTAGGAGATGGTAAATTGGCAAACAATCCATGGTTGCAAGAATTGCCTGATCCATTAACCAGAGCTACTTGGGATAACTATGTGACCATGTCTATGGCAGATGCAAGAGCTTTAGGTTTTACAAATCCTGTAAAAGACAATGGAGCTATTAATGGACAGTATGCTACAGTAACTGTGAATGGTGTTTCTGTTACAGATATACCTGTATTGATTCAACCAGGACAAGCAAAAGGTTCTATTGGTTTGGCGTTGGGTTATGGAAGACAACAGAACCTTAAAGAGGCTATGGTTGTAGGAGTAAATGCATACCCATTATACCTTAATGCAAATCACATTCAAACAAATGTTACCATAGAGCACACAGGAGGTGATCATAAATTTGCGTGCACACAAGTACAGAAGACAATTGCTGGAAGACACGATATCTTAAAGCAAGCAACGTTGTCGCAAGTGAATAGTTCTGCAGATCCTTTGCATACATGGAACAAGCCAGCAATGGTTTCTTTGAATCACAAAGAGATGCCTGCAAATTCTGTAGATTTATGGGATCAGCATGACCGTAGTTTAGGTCATCATTTTAACCTATCAATTGACTTAACATCTTGTACAGGATGTGGTGCCTGTGTTGTAGCATGTCATGCAGAGAACAATGTGCCTGTTGTAGGGAAGAATGAAATGCGTGTAGGTAGAGATATGCACTGGTTGCGAATCGATCGCTACTATTCTTCAGAAACTGAAGATGTAGGAGCAGCGCAAGATAAAATGACTATGACGCAATTCTCTCAAGAGAACCCTGAGATCGCAGAGAAAGATCTCGAGCGTCAATATGCAGAGAAAGTATTAGAATTAAGTGGTGGTGATTTGTTCGCTACCATCGAAAAAGAATCAGAAAACCCATCGGTTGCATTCCAGCCAATGATGTGTCAACACTGTAACAAAGCTCCTTGTGAGACTGTTTGTCCAGTAGCCGCAACATCGCATGGGCGTCAGGGTCAAAATCAAATGACCTATAACCGTTGTGTAGGAACGAGATATTGTGCAAATAACTGTCCGTACAGAGTACGTCGTTTTAACTGGTTTAACTATAGCAATAACAATGAGTTTGACTTCAATATGAATGATGACTACGGTAAGATGGTACTAAATCCAGATGTTACTGTACGTTCTAGAGGAGTTATGGAGAAATGTTCTTTCTGTATTCAATCTACGCAAGCAGTTATTTTAAAAGCGAAGAGAGAAGGTAGGAAAGTTGGAAAAGATGAGTTTAACGACTCTTGTGCTTGTTCAGCAGCATGTTCTACAGGGGCTATGGTCTTTGGAGATGTGAATAATGAAGAGGATCCAATTGTGCCATTGACCAAAGATAAAAGAGCTTTTCATGTTTTAGACTATATTGGTACAAAGCCAAATGTAGTGTATCAAGTAAAAGTGAATAATACAAACGAAGCGTAATTAAAATTTAAGATATAAAGATGTCGCATTACGAAGCACCCATTAGGGAACCATTAGTATTAGGTGATAAAAGTTACTCTGATATTACTGAAGACATAGCAAAGCCTATTGAAGGAAAAGCGAATAAAAACTGGTATATAGCATTTTATATTTCTTTAGCAGCAATGCTATGGGGGTTTGGATGTATTTTTTATACTGTAGGAACTGGAATTGGAGTTTGGGGACTGAACAAGAACATTGGATGGGCTTGGGATATTACCAACTTTGTATGGTGGGTAGGTAT
>JBELDQ010000054.1:0-11415 GCA_042094215.1 Polaribacter sp.
ACCTCCTCCGTTGCAAAGTATGCAAAGGCCATTCCAACAGTCATTTCAAAAAAAGAAAGTCCCTGTTTTTGAATAAAGGCTTTTTGCGTTTCAATAAAGTCGACCACAAATTGTGGTGCTACTTCCACTCCGTTGATTCGAATACGCTCTGTAAAATTCTTTAAGTGCGGCGATGTATACAGACCTACTTTGTACCCAGCCTCTTGTAATATAGATGCCAACATATGACTCGTAGAGCCCTTGCCATTGGTACCCCCCACATGGATGGTTTTTATCTTTTGCTCTGGAAAATTCAATGCTTTTGAAAAAGCCTTGCTATTGGTGAGATCCTTTTTGAATGCCGATTTCCCTTGTCTTTGGTACATGGGCAATTGGGCAAACATCCAATCTAATGTTTCTTGGTAAGTCATTTATTCTGATAACGTAAAACGGTACACGATGGTCCCTTTTTGTTTACTTGGTGCATTTGGATCTGCATTCCATTTGGTTTTGAGAGCGGCAGCCTTTGCAGGGTCCATTAAGCACTTCGCGGTATTCGTAGATCCCTTTACTCCGGGAATAGCACGTATTACTTTACCTGTTGTGTCTACTTCAATACTAACAACCACAATCCCCTCTTCGTTACAATTAGGTTTTTCAATCGGCTTAGACAACGCATCTCTGCCGGCTAAATTGTAATTCTTATCACCGTTGGTCCCTGTGCTCCCGTAGTACTTCGTAGCTGTTGGATCTCCTTTTAAACTGCCTTTTACCCCAGACTTTTTAGTATCTCCCTCTCCTTTGGAACTTCCTGTATCGGAAGGAGTGTCCAACAAATTATTCAATAAATCTTGGGTCTGTTTTGACGGCTTTGGTTTTGGTTTTGGCTTTGGAATCTCTTTTGGAGCTTCCTTCTTCTCTTTAGGAACAACAGGTTTTTCTTCTAGCTGCTCCTCAGACTTCTTAAGTACAGGGGCTTCCGCTGTTTCTTGCGTAAGTACCGCTTCTTCAATCACCTCTTCAGGTAGGATCTCTTGTACTTCCTCAACAGGCTCTGGCACCTCCTCTGGCGCAGGAGCTGCTTTCGTTTTTTCAACAGGAGTTCCAAGCCCAGCATCTGGATTCCCAAAATTAATAGCCACTCCATATTCTTGTGGCGGATCTAAATACTGAAGTCCAAAATTTAAGATACCAACCACAAACAATAATAGCAACACCAAGGTAATGGCTGCTGACTTTCTCTTATGTGTTGTCTCTAAAAATTGCATTATTTTGTTTTATGTGTAGCTAGTACTTGGTATTTCTTTTGTCGTATTTTAAACGACAACTACTTTCCTTTTACGGCCAAAATCATTTTTAATTTATTGCGATTTGCAATATCAATAATTTGCATCACCTTTTGATAAGGCACCGCTTTGTCTCCGCGAATCACCACTGTCTTACTTTTATCTACACCCACGCGCTTTAGCAATTCATTCTCTAAATTTGCTTCGCTCACCTTTGTTTTGTCAATATAAAAAAGAGAGGCATTGGTAATAGACACCGCAACAGATGTTTTGTTCTCTGTTTTTCCTCCTGCTTTTGGCAATAGAATATCAATGGCACTCACAGTCACTAACGTAGATGTAAGCATAAAAAAGATCAACAATAAAAAAACAATATCGGTCATGGATGACATATTGAAATTCGGATTGACTTTATTTCTTCCTCTAATATTCATTACACAGGCTCATTTAAGAGATCTAAAAACTCTACAGAAGTAGCTTCCATTTTATACACTACTTTGTCTGTTCTTACGACCAAGTGATTGTAAGTTATATAGGCGATAATTCCAACAATTAAACCCGCTACTGTAGTTGTCATAGCTGTATAAAGTCCGTCAGATAACAACTTAATATCAATCTGACCACCAGAGTTTGCTATTTCATGAATGGCAACAATCATACCAATAACAGTTCCTAAAAAACCAATCATAGGTGCTGCTCCTGCAATCGTTGCGAGCACACTCACATTTTTCTCTAACTGATATATTTCTAATTTCCCTGAGTTTTCAATGGCTTTATTGATATCATCTAAAGGCTTTCCAATTCTAGAAATCCCTTTCCCAACCAATCGTGCAGTTGGAGAATCTTTTTGCTTACACAACTCTGTTGCTGCCTGCAATTTCCCTTCAGAAACATAGTCTTTAATTTGATTCATAAAATTCTCGTCTACCTTTGCTGCGGCTTTGATAGCAAAAAAGCGTTCAAAATAAATATATAGCGCTACAGCCAATAAGACAAATAAGAGTCCTATAATCAATCTTCCACCCGTACCACTCTCCATAATTAATTGATAGATGGACAGTGTTTTTTGATCTGATACAACCTCGGTTGCTGTATTCAAATTCTCTTGAATGAACAATAACATATGATAGTTTAATTAAAGATTATGTAACCTTAACGCAGTTACTTTTTAAAAATTGTTTCAAAAAAAACCCGAGCATAAACTCGGGCTATTCTTTTAGAATAAGCTTCTGAGAAGCATAAAGGCAAATGACCCCACGACAAAGCCAATTAAGGCTAGCCATGATATTTTTTTAAGATACCAGAAAAAATCTATTTTCTCCATTCCCATCGCTACAACTCCTGCAGCAGAACCAATAATCAACATACTTCCTCCTGTTCCTGCAGAAAAGGCAATGAAATGCCATAATGGATTGTCCATGTTTTCAGAAAACATTCCTAAACTAGCAGCCACTAATGGTACATTGTCTATAATTGCAGACCCTACACCTAATAACATCACTACCAAATCAGAAACCATTGTCCCGTCTAATTCAGAGCCCATTAATGGAATTGACTCCTTTAAACCGTCTGCAAATTCGAATAAGATTCCTAAAGATTCTAGGGCTGCTACAGCCATTAGGATCCCTAAGAAAAATAAAATACTTGGCATTTCTATTTTAGACAATGAACTGTGCACAGGACTGTGGTGCACAGGCGCTGTTTCTCCAGTAGCATAGCTTGTCATTGAAAACTTCTTTCTACTAAATATTTCAGCAAAGGTAGCCACTACAGCTAACGATAGCATCATCCCAACATAAGGAGGCAAGTGTGTTACTGTTTTAAAAACGGGTACAAAAACAATAGCTCCGAGTCCTAAGTACAGCATGGTTGCACTGTGCTTGTTTGGTGCGACTTCTTCTACAGCAGTGTCACTATCGATATCTCCTTTAAACGCAGGTAAAAAGGTTGCCACAAATGTGGGCACCAACATACATAATAAAGAAGGTATAAATAGGTACTTAAACAACATTGGCGTACTTACTTTACCCCCAATCCAAAGCATGGTGGTAGTTACATCTCCAATTGGAGAAAAGGCCCCACCTGCATTCGCAGCAATGATAATCAACCCTGCAAACCAGATTCTATCTTCTCTACTTTTTACAATTTTCTGCAAAATGGAAATCAAGACAATGGTTGCTGTTAAATTGTCTATAATAGCAGACAGTACAAAAGCCAACCAAGCAAAAATCCATAAGATTTTCTTTTTCTTTTTCGTATTGACATAGCCCTTAATTGTAGCGAACCCATCGAAATAATCAATGATCTCTACAATGGTCATGGCTCCTAAAAGAAATACCAAAATCTCTGCTGTTTTCCCTAAATGATGCAGTAAAGTTTCCTCTACCAAATGCATTTTATCTGCATGTACTAGAGACGAAAACCCTTCTACCAAAGCATGTTTCGAAGAGTCGAACCAATTCGGGAAACTATCAACTCCCAAGGCGACCATCGCCCAACACACTGCCATCATTACCAGTGCTGGAATTAGTTTATCTATCTTTAAATTGTGCTCTAGTGTGATGGCTAAATACCCCAACACGAACACTAAAATAATAATCGTCTCCATTGTTTATATGTATTAAATTAACTGTGTCAACGCTATTTCGAACGCTGTTTTACAAATTTCTGTTGTACTATTGCTCTTATCATAAGCTTTTTGCAAGGCTTTTCTAATGGTCTCTGAAGTGTCATTAAAAATTGCTTCATCTTGCATTGGCAAGGCTACTCTTGCTTCCATTAAATAGGCGAAAACTCTTGCAATACCACAATTTGATATAAAATCGGGCAACAAACTCACCTTGCTATCTGTGAACTCCATGATTGGACCAAAAAAGATTTCTTTGTCTGCAAAAGGCACATTGGCTCCTGGCGAAACCACTTCTAATCCTGAGGCAATCATTTGAGATATTTGCTCTTGAGACACCAATCTTGAGGCTGCAGCAGGCACAAATACTTCTGCAGACATAGACCATATTTTCTCATTGATTTCCTCAAAAGGAATCATATTTTCTGCCACTAGTTTATTTCCGTCTTTTCCTAAAAATAAGGCAGTCATTTCGTCCATACTGAACCCTGACTCATTGATAAGACCTCCGTCTCTATCAATAATTCCAACCACCTTAGCACCTAACTGTGTTAAGTAGTATGCTGCAGCAGACCCTACATTTCCAAACCCTTGCACTACGGCTCTTTTCCCTGCAATAGCACCTCCGTAAATGTTGTAATAATGCTTTACAGCTTCAGCAACACCATAACCAGTTAACATATCTGCAACGGTGTACTTTCTCGATAAATCTGGTGAAAACTTCTTATTTTCAATGATCTTAATCACGCCTTGACGCAATTGCCCTATTCGATTGATCTTATCTGCTTCTGTGGGTTTAAAATGTCCGTTAAAAATACCTTCTTGTGGATGCCAAACACCACAATTTTCAGTAATAGGAATTACATCTTTATCTGCATCAACATTTAAATCTCCTCCTGTACCATAATAATGTTTTAATAAGGGAGTAACTGCTTTGTACCAGCGCTCTAATACCCCTCTTTTTCTTGGGTCATTAGGATCAAAATTGATTCCAGATTTAGCACCTCCAATAGCAGGTCCTGACACTGTAAATTTCACTTCCATGGTTTTTGCCAATGACAACACCTCATTCATATCTAACCCTTTACGCATTCGCGTTCCTCCACCAGCGGCACCTCCTCGCAAGGAATTAATCACTGTCCAACCTTCTGCTTCTGTTTCTGAATCTTTCCAATTAAAAACAATTTCTGGTTGCTTATTTTCGTATTTCTTTAATAATTCTTTCATGTTATTTTCTTACTACTATCATTCACTATTATACTTTGTTTTCTTTTTCACTGGTACGCATTCGCAAAGTAGCTAAAGTTGATTCATTAGAGTTTGAAATTTAAATTACACAATAAGCGCCCCATAAAAAAAGGGCACAGAATCACAAACTTAAGGAAAAAAACGAGCGCTCGACAAAAATAAATGGACTTTTACTAAAAATTAAGGATGAAATACCTCTCCTGCGCTGTGATCTGTGCTAGCACCAGTAACAGAACTCAAACAATTCACTTGGTTGTCAGAGCGTAAAACACCCAACAAGGCAAAGATTAATGCCTCTTTGTACTCGATAATTTCTACTGATGGAATGCATATTTTCGTTGAGGAAATCTCCGAAATTTGTTGCATTAAAAATAAATTAAACACACCACCTCCAGTAACCAAGACCTCTTTTTTGCCTGCCAACACCGTTGCAATTTGAATTGCCATATGCGCTATACAGGTTCTTAGCATGTCTTTGATTGGCAGGTTAAAGGAATCTATTAGCGGAAATACCTGCGCCTGAACCCATTCCAAACCTAACGATTTTGGAGCTGCTCTTTTATAAAATTCTAGTGCATTTAATTGTGTTAACAATTCCTGATGCACCACTCCCGAAGCTGCCATACTTCCCTCATCATCATAGGCCAACCCAAGCTGATTGGTATAGTGGTTCAATACAATATTCACAGGAGAAATATCGAAGGCGATGCGCTTCCCTCCTTTGGTATACGATATATTGGCAAATCCACCAAGATTCAAACAAGCGTCGTAGTGAGAAAACAGCAATGCGTCTCCAATAGGTACTAATGGAGCTCCTTGCCCTCCCAACTGCACATCTTGGGTTCTAAAATCACAAATCACCTTGATTCCTGTATTTTTTGCAATGATTTCGCCGTTTCCAATCTGCAAGGTAACCCCGTCTTCAGGAGCATGCAAAATGGTATGTCCATGAGATGCAATAAAGTCAATCTTCGTGATCTGATACTTCTCAATAAACGACTGTATATGCAATGCAAGCAATTCACCATACGCGGTGTCTAAAACCTGCAATTCTTGTTTGGTTTTATGCACACCATTTCGCAATTTTAAAGTCCACTCAGACGAATATTTTACTGTTTCTGAGTACTTTATTTTAAAATCTGACAAGGTATCTGTATCAAAATCAACACATACCAAATCCAACCCATCTAACGATGTTCCAGACATGACCCCGATGACTCTTCTAAATTCACTATGCATATCGGTAAAAATAACAAAAGTTTAGTGAAAATTCACTAGTAAAACAGTATCTTTGGAAACATTTTTTACGAATATAATAATTAATACAGCATGGATTTTAACCTTACCGAAGAGCATTTGATGATTAGAGACGCTGCTCGTGATTTTGCACAAACAGAATTACTACCTGGCGTTATTGAGAGAGATAACAAACAAGAATTTCCAAACGAACTTGTTCGAAAAATGGGAGAACTCGGGTTTATGGGTATCATGGTAGATCCTAAATACGGAGGAAGCGGAATGGATACGTTTTCGTATGTACTCATTATGGAAGAGCTTTCTAAAATAGATGCCTCTGCCTCTGTAATTGTATCTGTAAACAACTCTTTAGTTTGTTACGGATTAGAAGCCTATGGTTCTGAAGAACAAAAACAAAAATACTTAACAAAGTTAGCTACTG
This sequence comes from Polaribacter sp., assembly GCA_042094215.1. Lineage (GTDB taxonomy): Bacteria > Bacteroidota > Bacteroidia > Flavobacteriales > Flavobacteriaceae > Polaribacter. Next base: position 6,818 of record JBELDQ010000054.1, read on the forward strand.
GTGAATCTGTAGGTGCCTTTTGTTTGTCTGAACCTGAAGCCGGATCTGATGCCACTTCGCAAAGCACGACAGCAATAGAAAAAGAAGATCATTACGTAATCAATGGAACAAAAAACTGGATTACTAGTGGTGGAAGAGCCGATGTATACTTAGTCATTGCACAAACAGACAAAGACAAGGGACATCGCGGAATCAATGCTTTTATTGTTGAAAAAGGAATGGAAGGCTTTGATATTGGTCCGAAAGAAGATAAATTAGGAATTCGAGGAAGTGATACCCACACCTTGCAATTTAACGATGTAAAAGTACCGAAAGAAAACAGAATTGGTGCTGATGGGTTTGGATTTAAATTTGCAATGAAAACACTCTCTGGTGGTCGTATTGGTATTGCTGCTCAAGCATTAGGAATTGCCTCTGGAGCCTATGAATTGGCATTGAAATACTCTAAAGAGCGTAAAGCTTTTGGAACAGAAATCGCCAACCATCAAGCCATTGCTTTCAAATTAGCAGACATGTATACAGAAATTTCTGCAGCACGCCATTTGGTAATGAAGGCTGCCTGGGACAAAGACCAAGGAAACAATTACGACATGTCTAGTGCCATGGCTAAGCTCTATGCCTCTAAAGTAGCGATGGAGCACACTGTAGAAGCTGTGCAGATTCATGGAGGAAATGGTTTTGTAAAAGAATACCATGTAGAACGTTTGATGCGTGATGCAAAAATCACACAAATCTACGAAGGAACTTCTGAAATTCAGAAAATCGTTATTTCGAGAACCCTAATCAAAGGCTAAGCTTCCTAAAAAGATTTATAAAAAAGCGCACTTCTCAGTGCGCTTTTTTTGTCTTATATATGTAATTGTATATCGTAGAGCTGTAGTCCCGATGAGAAGGCATTGTGGCGTAAGTAGTTTCTATCATTATCCTCTCGCAAAGAGGCTTCGATAAAATCTAAGTCGAGATTCCCTTTACCCAATTCAAACAAAGTCCCCATAATCAAACGAATCTGATACCTTAAAAACCCCTTCCCTCTCACTTTAAGCACATAACTATACTCAGGAAAAAAACTAGCAGTGAATTCAGTATTCACAACAATCTCACAAGTCGTAATGGTTCTTTTAAAAATAGTATTCTCTGAGGGCTTGGTGCAGTATTTATGGAAGTAATGCTCTCCTTGAAATAAAGCCGCTCCTTGTTTCATCTTTTCTACATCCAAAGCATCGGGTATGTTCACCATAAAAGGTGCCGCGAAAGGATGATTCTTTTCGCCAAACGAAAAGTAATAATGATATTCTTTGGTTTTTGGACAATTGATCAAATCGAAACCAACCGGTGTTTGTCGTATACTCACCGCATTGATGTCTGGTGGTAAATTATGATTAAAGAAAGATAAAAACGCATCCAACTCTAATGCCTCGGTCACAAATAGCTGAAAATAGTAGGTGTTTGCAGACACCATAGCATCTGTTCTTCCAACACCTAGCGTTTTATAGCGAGCACCTTTAAAAACAAAAAACAAGGTTTTATCAATCATCTCATGCAAGGTTTTCACATTTTTCTGCTTCTGCCAACCATGAAATCTAAATCCTAAATACTGTATTTCTACAACATAATTGCACGGGTATTTCATCCGACAAAACTACAGTAAAAATATTTTTTTTCAAAAAAACGCATTTTTATGGAATTCACATTTTTTAATTATAAAAAAGAACACCCCTAAAAAAAACAACCTTATTTGCCAGTAACTTATCATATTTTAAATTTAACCCCCTTTATTTTAACAGTATATATTTTTCTAAATCGTTTTCGTAAAACAGCTGCTTTTTTTACGCCGTGAATTACTCCTACATTTACCTGGAAATTAACACGTTAAAACACAACGAATTTAAAAAGCAACCATCATGAGAAAAATTATTTTTGCAGCATGCATCTTAAACACCTTGTTCCTTATTGGACAAGAGAAGAACACAGAAAAAGCAGTAACAATTACCGGAAGTGTAGATGCCTATTATACGACAAACATATCCACATCAGCTATCGGCACCACCGGAATCCTATCTGATGTGGCTGCCAATGGATTTGGACTCGGTATGGCAAACCTTATTTTTTCTTATGAAAAGGGAAAAACAGGCATTGTTGCAGATCTTGCCTACGGACCAAGAGCAAATGCTGCAAATGCATACACCGGTGCTATCAACCAACTCTACGTATATTACCAAGCTAGCGAAACCGTAAAATTTACGCTAGGCCAATTCAATACCTTTTATGGATATGAAGTGATTTCTCCTACGGTCAACTTCAATTACACGGTCTCCTATTTATTTAATGCAGGCCCATTTTCGCATACAGGTATTCGAGTAGACTTCACGCCTAATGATGATTTTTCATGGATGTTAGCCGTAACCAACCCTCATGGAATTGTTGCAGGGTCAAATACAAGTGATGACTTTCAACTAGGCGCACAAGTTGGATATAAAAACCAATACTTCAATTTAGCGTATGGTGCTGATGGTTTCGGATTTAAAGACGTACTCTATCTTGATTATACAGGAGGAATTGATATCTCTGACTCCTTTTATATTGGAATCAATGCCGCTTATGCAGATTCCAACGATGCAGATGGAGGCTACAGCGGGGCAGCATTCTACTTCCAAAAAGAATTTTCTTCATCATTTTCACTTGGATGCAGACCCGAATTCTTCCAAACAAGTGTTGGCAGTGTAAAGAACAATAGCACTGCTGTAACGCTCACAGGAAAAACAGCTTTATCAGAAAATCTGAATCTATTGACCGAAGTTCGCTATGACACATCCAAAGATATTGTACTCATTGGCGGGAAAGAAAACGTTACAGGTCTTACACTAGCAGCAGTGTATTCATTCTAACAACACATTCAAATTATATATAATCTCAATTTTTAAATATGAAAAAAGTAGAAACAATCATTAGAAAATCAAAATTTAGTGCTGTTAAAAAAGCATTGCATGAGGTAGGTGTGAATTTCTTTTCCTACTGGGATGTGACTGGTGTAGGCAATGAAAAGGAAGGACATGTATACCGAGGCGTAAGCTATAGCACAAGTGATATACAACGGAGATATCTCTCTATTGTAGTGAATGATGACTTTGAAGAGATCACCATTCAAGCACTCCTAAAATCGGCTGCTACAGGTGCCGTTGGAGATGGAAAAATATTTGTCTCTGAAATCACCGAAAGCTACAGAATCAGAACAGGAGAAAAAGGCGGAAACACATTAAAATAACACGATAACACAACACACAATGGAATTACTTACTACAAACAATGTATGGATGATGCTCTGTACAGCACTTGTTTTCTTTATGCATTTAGGATTTGCATTTTTAGAAATAGGGTTAACAAGACAAAAAAACACACTTAATATTTTATTCAAAAACATTTTTATCATTACCGTTGGCTTGCTCCTATACTGCTTGGTTGGATTCAACCTAATGTACCCTGGATTTGCTGAAGGCGCCTTAGGAATTTTTGGATTTGCTGGATTTGGACTCGCTGCACCACTCACTGCAGAAGCTACATTAGACTTGGCCTACAATACAGGATACACTTACTGGACAGACTTTTTATTTCAAGGCATGTTTGCTGCAACAGCCGCTACTATTGTTTCTGGTGCCGTAGCGGAGCGAATGAAACTGATTCCGTTTATGATTTTTACCGTTATATATGTTGGTTTTGTTTATCCCATTGCAGGATCGTGGAAATGGGGAGGTGGATTTTTACAAACACTAGAAACTCCTTTTTACGACTTTGCAGGCTCCACCTTGGTGCATTCAGTAGGTGGTTGGGCTGCGTTAGTTGCTGTTTGGCTGCTCGGTGCTCGTATTGGCAAGTTTAAAAACGGAAAACCACAAGCAATTCCTGGACATAGCATCCCCATAGCCACAGCGGGTGTCTTAATTCTATGGTTGGGATGGTTTGGATTTAATGGAGGCTCTGTTTTATCTGCAGAGCCAGGAGCAACCTCTTTAACTTTAGTAACTACTTGCCTAGCCGCAGCTGCAGGAGGCGTATTGTCTTTTATTGTATCTACAGCACTGTATAAAAATTTCGATTTAACCATGTTTTTAAACGGAATCCTTGGCGGACTTGTAAGTATTACCGCAGGCGCAGATCAAATGTCTCCAACCGATGCGATCCTTATCGGTGCTATTGGTGGAACCATTATTGTATTCGCTGTTTCTCTAGTAGACCGAATAAAATTAGATGACCCTGTTGGTGCAATAGCCGTACATTTAGCCTGCGGTATATGGGGAACTCTGGCTGTAGGAATTTTTGGAGCCTTGGCAAGCTGGAAACAGTTTGTTAGCCAACTGATTGGCACTGGTTCGTATGCACTATTCTGCATCGTTACCTCATTCTTAATTATGTACATTCTCAAAATAACGATGGGCATACGGGTCTCTGAAAAAGAAGAAATTGAAGGTTTAGACACGCACGAACATGGCATGAGTGCCTATCCAGATTTTAGATTGAACGAACATTAATCGCATTTTTTACAAAAAATTAAAAATCACATGGTTTGCGAACTATGTGATTTTTTATGCTTTACATTGCCATTT
>JBELDQ010000055.1:0-11131 GCA_042094215.1 Polaribacter sp.
TAGCCCAGTTTTACAAAGAATGGAATGGCGAATGTTAATTTAATTAATAACGTCTCTCTTTTTTACTGAAAAAATGAGAGGGTACGTATTCCTTTTGAACACCTTAGAATTATTTTTTTCTATTAGAGTTGATGAAACATTTAAATGCTTTATCAACTCTAAAGATCTGTTATTGTTTTCTTTATTTCCCTGGAAAATCAGCTTTTCTCTTTTCTAAAAATGCTGTAGTTCCTTCCTTAAAATCTTCCGTTTCAAAACAATTTCCAAATTCCGTGATTTCGGTTTCATAACCATTCACCCCGTCGTTGTAATTGTCGTTAATCGCTTTGATTGCACCACTAATGGCCACAGAAGAATTTCTTGCAATCTTACTGGCTAACTTTGTGGCTAGCGGCAACAAGGCTTCTTGCGTTGTTACATGATTCACCAATCCATAAACTTTAGCATCCTCGGCAGAAATCATCCCTGCAGTCATCACGAGTTCCATAGCCCTTCCTTTACCTACCAATTGTGCCAGACGCTGTGTACCACCATAGCCCGGAATCACTCCTAAAGACACTTCTGGCAATCCCATTTTCGCGTTATCAGAAGCAACTCTAAAATGACTTGCCATGGCAAGTTCTAAACCTCCTCCAAGCGCAAATCCATTGACAGCTGCAATTACTGGAGTTGACAAGTTTTGAACAAAGTCGAATAATACTTCTTGCCCTTTTCTAGCTAACTCCTGGCCTTGTTCTGCTGAAAAGTGTGCGAATTCAGAAATATCTGCACCTGCAACAAATGCCTTCTCTCCACTCCCAGTGATGATAATAGTTTTAACAGTGCTATCTTGATCTAAGGCTTTAAACGCAGTATGTAACTCAGTGATGGTTTCAATATTGAGCGCGTTTAATTTTTTAGGTCTATGAATGCTTATAATCGCACAATTGGTGTCTTTTGTAATTACTAAATTTTCAAATGTCATTCTAATTATTTTTTTGGTAATGTTACTGTAAATACTGTTCCTTCGGTCTTTGTTGATGTAAAGACGATAGATCCATTATACGCTTCTATAATTTTTTTTATCATTGGTAAGCCCAATCCCATACCACTGGTTTTGGTAGTAAATTTAGGCTCAAATATAAGATGCTGCAACGCTTCATCTATTCCTTTACCATTATCTATTACTTCAATTGTAATCATTTCATTGACAGACGAAACTTGAATAATAATCTTTGGATTAGGCATTCCTTCTACAGCTTGAATAGCATTGGTTACCAAATTTGTGACAATTCTTATCAACTGGGTTTTATCCAGATTTCCGATGAGCTTATCTTCTTTGAATACATACGAAATAGCATCTTCATTAAAAATATCTAATGCCAACTTTACTACTTCAACTACATCAATTTCTTCTTTTGATTGCGTTGGCATTTTTGCAAAGTCAGAAAAAGCGGAAGCAATAGAACTCATCACATCTATTTGCTGAATTAATGTCTGACTGTATTCTTTTAGTTTTTCCTTAATTTTTGGATCCTCAGGATCAAACCTTCTTTCAAAACTCTGTACAGTCAAACGCATGGGTGTCAATGGGTTTTTGATCTCATGTGCAACTTGTTTTGCCATTTCTCTCCAAGCCTGTTCACGCTCACTTTTCGCTAATTTTACTGCACTTTCTTGGAGCTCATCAATCATGCGATTGTAGGCATCTACCAACGTACTAATCTCAGAACTTCCTGGGTCAAACTCAATTCTTTCATTTCCTTTGGTTAACCTTGTTTTATTAATTTTATCTGAAATTGTCTTTATGGATATGGTGATGTAACTAGACAACAAATACGCCAAGGCTCCACCTATCAAAAGCAACAAAAGATAGACATAGGCGAGTCTATACATAAATTCTTGCAACTCCTTTTCTTGCATTGAATTGTCTTGAGAAAACTCTAACTTGAGAATTCCCACCGCATTCAAATGTAAATTATTGATATAACTGTAGGATGTTTCAATAATAAAATCATCTTCTTTGTCCATTCTAAAAACCCGATGTTCAGCACTAGACTCTAAGGCTTGAATTACCGATAAAGGAATACCCTCTGCCTGTTCAGTATCTGATGATGTTATAAATGATCGTGAGGAAATCAATAATTGACCTTTCACATCATATAGGGAAATATCCAAGCTGTGTACATCTGAAATCTCAAAAATTCTTTTCTGAAAAATAGCAGATAGACTGTCTGTGATAATGTTTTTTTCCTTGTTTAAGGTATACCAAATATCCTTTTTGGCATTTACTTCCTTCCGTTCAAAACGAGAAATATTATATTCTTTCGTTTCTTCATCGTACTGATAAATGGTAACTCCAACAATCAAAACAGACGCCACTAAAACGAGCAGTAGCATCGATAAAAAAATACGAATTCTTAAAGAAATCTGTTTAAACACGAACAATCGTCTCATCGAAAAGGGATCAATATTTATTTTTTAGCTATTAGCAACGTATTATCAAATAAATAACGTACTAAATTTGACGCATATGAACTGGCTGCACTTTCTAAGCTTTTCGGATCATAGACATCAGATTGTCCGCTCCACAACAAGGCTTCTTGCTTGCTTGATGCATTCATATTATAAAGGTTGGACTCTATAAGATAGTCATTTACATTGGTATAATACCCCGGTAGAACAACCTTGCTATAGTTCCTATAAATGTACTTGCCCACTCTAACATATCCATCAGGATAAGAAACTACTTTACCTGAAGTATACGCAGACTTTTCTTTTACATCTAAAAGCGTTACCGTAATAACTCCATCAACATTTGCCTTTTTTAATACTGTAGCGATCTCTTCAACTTCTAAATTTTTTAAAGAATTGACTGGAGAAAATAGTGCTGTTCCGAGCTTTGTTTGGATGCCTTTCTTTTGTATCAGTTTTGAGATATCCTCCTCAACAACTGCTCTCAAGGCTCTGTCTTTTCCTGTTACAATTACAGCAATTGTTTTAAATTCAGAACCTTTAAATCCTTCTTTTCTCCAATCTACATTCATGGTTGCTGCACAAGATGTGAACAATACCACAATGGATAAAAAAATCACTTTTCTAAATTGATATATCATGTAATAAGGTTTTATGGTTGTTTTAAACAAACTTACACATTTTATTTAAGACCCTCTTTAAACAATGCACCAAACAAACTTCAACACGATAACTCTTACACTAAATCAAGAAACAAATGAACAATGCAAACGACTAACCAACAATATTGATAATCTTACCCGGCACTACAATGACTTTTTTAGGCACTCTTCCATCCAATTGCGCGATTGTTTTCTCATGAGCTAATGCTGCTTTTTCAATAGCATCTTTGCTCAAATCCAACGGCAACTCCATTGTAAAGCGCATTTTACCATTAAATGAAACCGGATAATTCTTTGTGCTTTCTATCAAATGACTTGCTTCAAATACAGGAAAGTCTATTGTTGAAATCGACTCTTTATAACCAAGCAAGCTCCAAAGCTCCTCTGAGATATGCGGAGCATAAGGAGAAACAAGAACTGCCAACGGCTCTAAAATAGCACGTTTGTTACATTTTAAAGCGGTTAATTCATTGACTGCAATCATAAAGGTAGAAACCGAAGTGTTGAAAGAAAAGTTCTCAATATCTTCTTCTACTTTTTTAATGGTTTTATGTAAGGTTTTTAGCTCTTCTTTGCTAGGCTCTTTATCAGAAACCTCAAAAGCAGCTCCATTAAAATACAACTTCCAAAGTTTCTTTAAAAAAGAAGACACTCCAGAAATACCTGACGTTTTCCAAGGTTTTGCCTGCTCTAAAGGGCCTAAAAACATTTCAAACAAACGCAAACTATCAGCACCGTATTCCTCACAAATGGCATCTGGATTTACAACATTGTATTTAGATTTCGACATTTTTTCAACCTCTCTACCTACTTTGTAAACTCCGTCTTCTAGCACAAATTCAGCCTCTTTAAAATCGACATTTAATGGGTGCTTCTTGAACGCTTCTATATCCAATTCATCAGAAGCATTTACAAGCGAAACATCTGCATGTATGGGTTGTACTTTCTTCCCTTCAATCAATCCTTTCGATAAAAACACCTGTGTTCCTTCTTCTCTGTAGACAAAGGCAGAAGTTCCCAAAATCATTCCTTGATTGATTAGCTTTTTTGCAAATTCATCTGTCGGAACAACCCCTCTATCAAACAAGAACTTTTGCCAAAAACGGGCATATAATAAATGTCCTGTAGCATGTTCTGAACCTCCAATATATAAATCGACCTCTTTCCAGTAGTCTAATGACTCTTTCGAAGCAAATTCGCCTTCGTTATGAGCATCCATATAACGGTTAAAATACCATGAACTACCTGCCCATCCTGGCATGGTATTCAGTTCTAATGGATACACCGTTTTATTTTTCAATTTCTCGTTAGACACTACTTTTTTGGCACGAGAGTCCCAAGCCCATTCCGTTGCATTTCCTAAAGGTGGTTTTCCGTCTTCTGTTGGCAAGTATTTTTCTACTTCCGGCAATACAATTGGCAAGTGTTTTTCATCAATCATTTGCGGCATACCCTCTTTGTAATACACTGGAAAAGGTTCTCCCCAATAGCGTTGTCTGCTAAACACAGCATCTCGCAAGCGGTAATTCACTTTTCCTTCTCCAAAACCTTGTTTTTCCAATTCATAAATAGCAAGTTTCATTGCTTTTTTATAAGACAAGCCATTTAAGAAATCTGAATTTGCAATTTTAGTCCCTTCTTTATCGGTATGTGCATTTTCTGATATGTCTTTATCTTCAAAAACATTTGGTATTTCAATACCAAAGTGTTTTGCAAAGTCATAATCACGTTGATCTCCACAAGGAACGGCCATTACAGCGCCAGTTCCGTAGTTTGCTAACACGTAGTCTCCAATCCAAATTGGGATTTCTTTTCCAGTAAACGGATGCACTGCATACGCACCTGTAAAAACACCTGAAATCGTTTTAACATCTGCCATTCTATCACGCTCAGAACGCTTGGCAGTTGCCTCGATATAAGCATGTACTTGTGCTTTTTGAGCATCTGTAACAATACGAGAAACCAATTCGTGTTCTGGCGCTAAGGTCATAAAAGACACTCCAAAAATAGTGTCTGGACGCGTTGTAAATACATCTATTTTAACCGCATCCTCCGTCTCACTAATTTGTTTCGAAGGAGCACTTTCAATGACTTTAGGAAACTGAATCGCAGTGTTAATAGCTGTAACCACTTTCAATACGTTTTCAATAACCTCTTCATTTGTAAAGCGAACCACATGAAACCCTTCACGCTCAAAATAGGCGGTTCTTTCCGTCTCATCGTCCTTACCAGCAAACTCAACTATGATATTTTTTGCCAAGCAAACATAATCTACCAAAAAGCCACCAATGGTGTATTTTTTTCTAAATTTTGAAGCCCCTTTTTTATTTTTTAACTCATCCCAAAGAATCCCTTCTGCTTTCGAAAGATGCAAACGCAACTCCTTCAACGCCTCCAATTCTTTATAGGATAATTTCACACTTGTCGTTTGTTTTCCTGCAGTTCCTTTTACTTTAAAAGTAACCATTGAACCAACAGACTTTCCGATCCAGTTTGTTTGAGAATCTTTTAATGGCTGTGGCCAATCGATCTTTTCTAATCCGTCTAACAAACGCTGTGCATACGCTGAAATTCGCATTGACCATTGGGTCATTTTCTTGCGAACTACAGGGTGTCCACCACGCTCTGAAACACCATTAACAATTTCATCATTCGCCAATACAGTTCCCAAAACAGGACACCAATTGACCTCTGTATCTGACAAATACGTCAAACGATATTTCAACAAAACCTCTTCTTGTTCTGCTTTGGTAAAAGCTTTCCACTCCGCTGCAGAAAAAACCTGTATGTCTTCATCTGACACTGCATTCACAGCGCCATTTCCTGACTTTTTAAATAGCGATATCAATGTCTTTACATCTTCCGCTTTGTCTGTATCTTTATTATACCATGAGTTGAACAATTGAATAAAAATCCACTGTGTCCATTTATAGTATTCGGGATTTGAGGTACGCACTTCACGAGACCAATCAAAAGAAAAACCAACACGATCTAGCTGTCTTCTATAGGTAGTGATATTCTCTTCTGTTGTTTTTGCAGGATGCTGCCCTGTTTGGATTGCATATTGTTCTGCCGGCAAGCCAAAAGAATCATAGCCTTGAGGGTGCAATACATTAAACCCTTTATGACGCTTATAACGTGCATAAATATCTGAAGCAATATACCCTAAAGGATGTCCAACGTGCAATCCAGCTCCTGAAGGATATGGAAACATATCTAACACATAATACTTCGGTTTGTCTGAATTGTTATCGGCTTTAAAAGTTCCTCTCTTCTCCCATTCCTTCTGCCATTTCTTTTCTATCTCTATATGATCGTATTGCATAGTGTATTCTCCTTTTTTAGAAGCGTCAAAGTTACAGCTAATCTTCTAAAGAATAAAGCAAAAACCAACATGCTTACTTGAACACTAAGAAGTCTAATTTAGCGTCAAAAAAGAGTCAAATAAATTATCTTCTTTTCTAATGTTCATGATTGATAAAAAAGACAGTTCTTTGTACTTCTAAAGTTGATAATTTTGAAAAACAAACTCTTAAGGGCTCATTTGGCATTGTTAGGCGCAAACTTCATTTATGGAGCCAACTACCTCATTGCAAAAGGGGTGATGCCAAATAAAATAGGTCCTTCTGCCTTTGTTTTTCTGCGAATTGCTGGAGCTGGCATCTTATTTTGGGTCATGAAAAGTTTCATAAAAGAAAAAATTCAGAAAAAAGATTTCCCGAAATTGTTTCTTTGTGGGTTTTTAGGGGTTGCTGCGAATCAATTGCTTTTTTTTCATGGGTTAAATTTAACCTCACCCATTGACGCCTCTATTATTATAACCGCTGTACCTATTGTTGCTGTCGTTTTTGGCGCCATCTTACTAAAAGAAAAAATTACAAAAAATAAAGTATTGGGAATTTCTATTGGAGGAATCGGAGCGGTGCTGATTATTGCCTATGGAAATCAATCTGATGGAACAAGCTCTCTATTAGGAAATGTATTCGTATTTATCAATGCCTTCTCCTATGGCCTATATCTAGTTCTCGTAAAACCACTCATGAAAAAATACAATTCCATCACCATTATTAGTTGGGTATTCTTGTTTGGATTTCTCTGCATGTTCCCCTTTGGAATACAAGACATCAGCACCACAGACTTTTCTGCTTTTACAACCCAAACCTATATTGCTATCGGATTTGTCATTATAGGCACTACGTTTTTAGCCTATTTATTTAACATCTATGCGTTAAAGTATGTTTCTCCTGCTGTGAGTGGGAGTTACATATACCTTCAACCCGCAGTGAGTTTTTTAATGGTCAGTATCTATGCGTATGTTTTAAATAGCACCGCCTATGCTCAAGACATCAACCCTGTAAAAATAACAAGTTGTTTCCTCGTTATCGCAGGCGTATATTTGATTAGTAAACCAACTCATACATAGCAATTAGTTCCAAAAACACACCCCACAGCAAAACTCCGTTTACAAAGAGATTTAAACAGTCGGTATCTATTCAAAGAATACAGTAAACCTTTAAATATTTAACCATTGTTTAAATTCGGCTGCTTTGTTTTTACTAATGATAATATCTTCTGATGTTTTTGAATGCAGTAATATTTTAAGCTGACTATTTCCGTATCTGATGATTTTATCGATAGCGTTAATGCTAATAATGAATTGTCTATTTGCTCTAAAAAACAAGGTCTGATCAAATTTTGAGTAGAGATCATCTAGGCTCGCATTTGTAGTCGATTTTTTCCCTTCAAAAGAAACCACATAGGTAATGGTATTTTCAGTATAGATATAGGCAATATCTGAAATAAGAACAGGAACGAGTTCATTTCTTACATAGGTCAGAATCCTGGTGTTTTTACTATCGGAAACCTCATCTTTCGAACTCGAATTTACGGTCTCAATAAGGCGTTCTTTGTAGGAAACCAAATCGGTATTGAGCTTTGATAAGCTCACGACCTCAGTGGTTAAACTAGAATTATTCAACTCTAATTGTTTCTCATAACGACTCCCTATAAGTCTTACTGCTGTGAATGACAAAACAATGATTACAAATCCCATCACTAGCAAAATGATACTCACATTCGTTTCTAATGTATCTAACTGTTTTACAATGCGACTTATATTGACATTTGCAACAACAATGAGATCAGAACCCGTGATAGGAGCAAGATAAATTACCTCTGAAAACGCTTCATCTACTATTCCTTCCTGTTCTTTTAAGAGCAACAGATCATACAATGTTTCTGTTCCTTTTTTTTCTTTTAACGCCGCAATCAAACTTGCATTAGAATCTACAGATTGCCCAACTTGAGTAATATCTGGATGACAAACAAGTTCCCCAGACCAATTGATAATACTTGCAAACCAACTATCAGAATCCTCATGCTGTATTGCTTGTTGGAAATTTTTAAGAACAGCCTCTTTAGCAAGATCATTATAGAGTTGAAAACCTATCAAACTTGCCATTTGAGAAGCTTCTCTTTTTCCAGATTCAACTTGCACCTCAATAAGTTGCTTTGCACTTAGCTCAACAAAATAACCTGAAGCCAAAGAAGCAATGAACAAGTAAATAACTGCAATTGACGTAAACGTTAAAAAGTATAACTTATCTTTTCTCATGATGTATTTAAAGATCACAATATAGTACTATTCTTTTTGTTTTTTCACCTATTTTTTTCCCTCTCAGACCTCATTTTTTCCTTCTAACAAGAAAAAACGCTGTAGGTAACGGAATAAATTACGTACTTTGAAGCAGAATCTATCAAGATACAATGACCCTGAAAAAATCAAGAAATTTAAAACTGCTTATCTTTTGTGCCTTTTTAATTGGTGCTTTGGGGCTATTATACATTATGCGCAACGCTAACTTTAGCTCAAAAAACAACCGTACTGAGTTCAGCATGAATGCAGATCGTTTAATAACAAGCTACCTGACAAATGAAAAAAAAGCAGATAGCCTTTACACAAATAAGCGACTTGAAGTTTCGGGCATTCTTAAAGAAGTTAACTTCATCAACAATCGAAAAACGATCATTTTAAAAACACAACGAGCATCTACAACTATTATATGTGATCTAAATGCAACAGCATTAGAAACAGTAAAGAAGTTAAAACGAGAACAATATATTACCGTAATAGGTACATGCAAAGGTTTTCTAAAGGATGTTATTTTATTAAACTGCAACATAAAATTAAATGAATAAACTTTTTCTATTCGCGCTGTTTTCAGCTGTAATTGTTCGTTTCAGTACTGAACAACCGAAGTATATTGCACGTCAAGGGCAGGTTTCTTTTTTTTCATATACCTCTGTAGAAAACATTGAAGCAAAGAACAATCAAGTACTAAGCCTGTTGGATTTTGAAAAAGGAGAAATTGCTGTAAGCATGCTCATGCCAGCTTTTGTCTTTGAAAAAGATTTAATGCATGCGCATTTCAACGAAAGCTATATTGAATCTGACTTATATCCCAAGGCCAATTTCAAAGGTCAATTTATCGATTTAAATACCTTAGCAATCGAAGAAAAAAAAGCATTGCTAGTAAAAGGCATTCTTCAAATTCGAGGCATCTCAAAAGAAAAAGAAATCAAGGTTTTCCTGACAAAAACAAAAGAGGGTTATCTCTTAAGCGGAGAATTCAACATTTTAGTCAAAGACTTTGAAATAAAAATACCACCAATATTAGCCAGTAATATTGCAAAAACTGTATCTGTAAAAATGAACTTCCAATACCTACCTTATGAAGAAAAGAACAATTAATCTGCTGTGCATCATTGCCCTTGTGTTCTTTCATTTTTCTGCACAAGCACAAGACCTTCTAGACGTACTTGAAAAAGAACTTCCCAAAAGTCAACACTATCAAATTGCTCCTTTTAAGATGACAAGAATTGGTTTAGGACACGCAACAGAAACTCGCAAAAAGGGTGCCTTAGAAATTTCTTTATACAACAGATTCTGGAATCATAAAGAAGAAAAAACACAACATTTTTTAGCAGATGAGGTCAATACGAGAATCGGTTTGGACTATGCCCTATCAGATAACCTTACACTGGGTATTGGCTACAGTAACTTCGACAAGGCTACTGATGCCTTTGTAAAATACGCCCTGCTCAAACCTGGAGTAGCGAGTTCAAAATCGTCTGTCAACATCACCTTAGTCCAAGCAGCTTCCCGAAGAGAAAATACAATCACTACAAATCCTGAATACAATCCAACCAATGAAAAATCGATTGACTACGGATTTACCAGTCAGGTTTTAATTTCTAAGGCATTCAGCAGAAAGTTTTCGCTTCAAATAGCACCTACCTATATTCACCGATTTTCTGAGCCAAAAAATGCACTCTTGAAAAACCAAGTGTCCTTTGGTGTTGGAGCTCGATATAAATTAAATGCACATGTAGCCTTGGTTACAGAGCGCTATTTCATGACCAATCCATTAAAGCTTCTAGAAACATACAACCCTTTTATGATTGGGGTGAATTGGGAATTGAGTCACCTTCTTTTGCAGTTTCATCTTACCAATGCTAGAAATTTTGCAGAAGACCTTTTTGTTTCAAAAACCACAAACAATTTTAATTTTCACGATGGAAACTTACACTTTGGTTTCAATGCAACTTTTGTATTGCATACCAACAAAAAAAAGCACCTTAAAAAATAGCGAAAAGCAAAAAAGCCGCAAACAGAAGTTTGCGGCTTTTTTTTTAGTATTTATTTTATTTAAAATGATATCCTACTGTCATTTGGAACACACCATTTTTTAAACCTGTACTTTCATCAACATCCATCGTACCTATACTATATCTCGTTTGAACGGAAAAACGTTTATTTAATCGGTATCCCAAACCTACGTTCAGAGCTACATCAAGGTTCTCTGAATTAGGATTTACCGTAAGATCACCAAAATTAACATCATCATCAGAGAGCAACTCATCTCTCACCAAAAAAGAAAGCTGTGGCCCTGCTTCTAGAGAAAATCCATCTGCAATGTAATACTTCGCCATAATAGGCATGGTTACATAATTTA
>JBELDQ010000056.1:0-11060 GCA_042094215.1 Polaribacter sp.
TTCAGCTTGGAAGGCTGACGCTCTACCAACTGAGCTACTTTCGCGTGGTAAAGAGCTGCAAAGATAGCAGCATTCTTGGATTGTACAAGGGTTTTTTATGAAAAATATCGTTTTTTTTACGTCTTTTATATAACCCTCACAAAATGAAATATATAGGAGTTTACTTTTTTTGTAATAGCAAGTATGCGCGGTTTGAAAGCAATCGTTGTATGTTTCAAGGAGTCGCATTGCCAGAGATGTTTCAAGAACTTCTTTTAAAATGAGTACGAAGTTTTTGTTCTTCAAAGGACTTAATTATGACCTTTTTCTAATTAAAAATAGTTCTAATTGTATTAAATTGTACTATTGAAAATAATTTAAAATTAATGGTAGCTATTCAAAAAATTTATGCGGAGCAAACGTATCAATTGCGATTAGATATTTTGCGAAATGGGGTACATTTACCTGTTGTATTTTCTGGTGATACTGATATCGATACGATTCATCTTGGTGTTTTTGATGAGGATGAGCTGAAAGGTATTGCTAGTTTTATGAAAACAAAGAATGTTTTATTTGACAAAGAGCAATATCAGTTAAGAGGCATGGCAACAGCAGAAGACGCGAGAGGTAAAGGCTATGGAAAAGAATTATTGCACAGTGCTTTTGAACTCTTGCGAGAAAAAAAAGCACAGGTTCTCTGGTGCAATGCGAGAGCAGAGGCTTTAGGTTTTTATTTAAAATTAGGTTTTTCCCAATTAGGAGAAAAGTTCGAGATAAAGGAGATAGGTGATCACTATACATTGTTTAAAAAAGTTTGATAGAAATGGTATACAATAATTATAAGCACATAAAAAACGCACTATTGATTAGGAAACAATTGAGAACGTTTTTGTCGATGATTGGTTTTTTTTTAGTGCTTATTGCACATGGTCAAAGTAGCCAAGTAGAAATTGAAGTGCATAAACTAACAGAGCAAATTTATATGTTAACAGGAAAAGGTGGGAATATTGGTGTCTCTGTTGGAGTAGACGGCGTTTTTATGATTGACGACCAATTTGCACCTTTAACTTCAAAAATTTTAACTGCTATAAAGAGCATTACAGACAAACCTGTTGCCTATGTTTTCAATACACATTGGCATGGTGATCATACAGGTGGTAACGTAAACATGGCCAATGAAGGTGCGGTTATAGTAGCTCATCAAAATGTTAGAAAACGCATGTCTTTTGAACAACTAATGAAAGTTGAGAAGAAACAACGTGTTTCCGAAAAGTCATTACCTGTGATAACGTTTACAGAAGATATGATGTACTACTTTAATGAAGAAGAAGTATTTATTTCTCATATTCATGAGGCTCATACAGATGGTGATGCATTGGTATATTTCACGAAAAATAATGTCTTGCATATGGGTGATGCTTATTTTCAGGGCAAATTCCCATATATCGATATTGCATCAGGAGGGAGTATTGATGGCTATATTGAAGGAATAAAGAAAGCTATTGTATTAATTAATGATGATACAAAAGTAATTCCCGGCCATGGACAACTTTCAAATAAAAGTGAAATGAAATCTTATATCAATATGCTAAAAATACTACGAAAAAGAGTGATGGATGAAATTTCTTTAGGGAAATCATTAGAGCAAGTTAAGGCAAATGTAAATTTGACAAAAGAATTTCGTTCATATAATGGTTGGATTACGGAAGAAAAAATTAGAGTTTCAATTTATAAATCTCTTAAAGAATAGATATATGTGTGTCCAAAGAAGGATATTGTTTTTTACCGTTTATCGACACTAATGTGCATTTGAACGATGATATAGGCATGTTCATCTAAATAAAAAGGGGTGTTTCGTAAATTTTAAGAAATTTAGTTTTGTTCAAAAAAAAAATAAAAACCAAAGCATGAAAAATATATCCCTCCTCTTAATCGATGATGATGAAATTGAGAGAATGAAATTTAAAAGAGTTTGTCAAAAAAATAACTACACACATACGGTATTAGAAGCAGCCAATGGCGAAATTGCCTTAGATATTCTCAAACACAAGGAAGCACTTCCCAATTTAATTTTATTAGATTTAAACATGCCGAAAATGAATGGTATCGAGTTTTTGAGTACTCTTAAGTCTAACGAATCCCTGAAGTATATTCCAATTATTGTAATGTCGAGTTCAGACAATGACAAAGATGTAAAGGAATGTTATGAATTAGGTATTGCAGGGTATGTAATTAAACCATTGCATTTTGCAGAATATTCTAAAAGAATTGTATCTTTATTAAGTTATTGGGAAATTAATGAGCTTGTTTTAGAAAATTAACATGAAGGGAATTGTTTTTACTGAATTTTTGGATCTGGTAGAAGATAAATTTGGCTTGGAGGTTGTTGATCAAATAATCAAAGAAGCGGCACTAGATTCTAAAGGTATTTATACATCGGTTGGTACCTATAAATTTGAAGAAATGCTTGCATTGTTAACAGGTTTAAGTGCATTGACAAATGTGTCTATAAATGATTTGCTTCATGTGTATGGACTGCATTTTTTTGCGGTACTATTTAGACAGCATCCAGGTATTTTCGAGATGTATAGTGATCCGTTAGATTTATTGTCATCGATAGAGAAGCACATTCACGTGCATGTTAGAAAAATATATCCAAATGCAGAATTACCTCGGTTTGATGTGCTTTCTAAAACGGATGTTAAGTTAGAAATGATGTATTATTCCTCTAGATCTATGTATTCTTTCGCTTTAGGTCTTATGGAAAATACCTTTAAACACTACAATAGTTCTGCAACAATAACCTTCGAATTGATTCAGGCTGATGGGTCTGAAGTGAAATTTTTGATTTTGAGGAATGATTGAAGAAGATATCAATATACTCCAAAGAGCTTTACAAAGAGAAAAGGAAGCAAGAAAGCAAGCTGAAGAAATTTTAGAAAAAAAATCTTTAGAGTTGTACGATACCAACGAGAGTTTATCAAAAGTAATTAACCAACAAGAGATTCAACTCAAAGGGCTGTTCTTTTCAATCTTGGACTCTTATATTTTGATGGATTTATATGGCAATGTCTTGAAAATGAATGAGGAAGCGGTGAATTTCTTTGAGTTTGATATTAAAAAAGAAAAATTCAATGTTGTAGATATCATTTACGAGGAAGACTATGAATATGCAATGCGTTCATTTAGAACATTAATAGAACTCGGTAAGTTTATTGATTTTAAGGTTCGAATCTACACAAAATCGAAGCAGGTAAAATGGGTTCAAATAAATTCTAGCATTGTTTATGATAACAAAGGCATACCCGTTTTTGCGCAAGGTATTGTTCGAGACATTACAGATCAAAAATTATCTCAAGAAAAATTTGAGCTCCAAAAACAGCAGTTAGACGCCATAGTAGACAATTCGTCTTTGGGTATTGTTTTGGTTGAAGATCAAAAAATTATCAAAACGAATACAGCGTTTCAAAAAATGATTGGCTATTCTCAAGAAGAGCTGAGCAATTTGGTACTTTCTTCTATCAAAGAAATCACGTCAAGATTTGAAGCCAAAGACATGATTAGTGATATTGTTTCTCAACGAAAAAATAATTTTTCCATAAAGAAAAACTACAAAACAAAATCTGGTTGTATGGTTATGGCAAGAACCAATATAACGTTGGTGAAAGATGATCATGGAAAGGTGAAATATCAGGTAGCAATGATCGAAGATTTAACAGAGGAATCAAAGAAGGGCGCCTTGTTAGAAGCTTTAAATAGTTTGATGAAATCTATTTTAGGAAAGACAAATATGCATGAAATTGCATGGGAAATTACAAAGAATACTGTGGGCTTGTTGAATTTTGAAGACTGCATCATTTACTTTTTAGATAAAGAAAAAAATATACTAAAGCAACTCGCAGCTTATGGAAGCCTCAAGGTATCAAATGGAGTCGTCATTGATCATATTGAAATCCCTTTAGGAGAAGGGATTGTTGGTACAGTAGCAAAGACAGGTATTCCAGAAATAATTGATGATACGACTAAAGAATCTAGATATATCGTTGATGATAGGAGGCGCTATTCCGAGATTACCGTGCCTATCATTGCCGAAGGTGAAATCATTGGCGTTATAGATTCTGAACATTCAAGTAAGCGTTTTTTTACAGCCGATCACTTAAAAACGTTGCAAACTATCGCAAGGCTTGCAGCAACCCAATTAAAAAATGCATTGAGTCTAGAGTTGAAACAAAAGGCGGAAGAAGAAAAGGAGTTGCTATTGAGATATTTGAAAAAAAGCAATGCAGAATTGAATGATTTTGCCCATGTTGTCTCTCACGACTTAAAGTCTCCTCTGAGAAGTATGAATGCCTTGATTTCATGGATGCAAGAGGACTATGCAACTTTTTTAAAAGAAGAAGAAGACACACATTTTGAGATGTTGATTAAGAAAGTAGATAAAATGGATCATCTCATTAATGGTATTTTGAAGTATGCTAGTGTAGATAAAGTAGAAAAACAAATAAAAGACATCAACTTAAACAGTATTTTAGAAAATATTTTAGAAACGATTTTTATTCCATCCCATATTGAGATAATCGTGAAAAAGGAGCTGCCAATAGTAAAAGGCGATAAATTTCGATTGCAGCAATTATTCCAAAATTTACTAAGTAATGCTATAAAATATATAGACAAAGAAAATGGATATGTGGAGATTGATGTTGTCTCAGATAGTTTGTATTGGAAGTTTAGCATTAAAGACAATGGCATTGGTATCAATAAAAAATATTTTAGGAAAATATTTAAAGTATTTCAAGTACTTGAAGAAGGAGAAGACTCAACAGGTGTTGGATTGTCTATTGTTAAAAAGATTATCGAGTTCTATAATGGTCAAATATGGGTTGAATCTGAAGTGAATCAAGGAACTACCTTTTACTTTAAATTACTTAAAGAATAATGGAAAAACCCAATCTACAGTATCTAGAAGAATTATCAGAAGGAGATGACTTGTTTAAAAAACAACTGATCTCAATTATAAAAAAAGAGTTTCCAGATGAGGTCTTAGCATACAAGAAAAGTATCGAAAAAAAAGAATTTTTAAAGACCGCTGAAAAAGTACATAAAATAAAGCATAAAATTAGTATATTAGGTCTTGAAAAGGGGTATAAGATGGCTACAGAATTCGAAAGAGAGTTGAAAAAAGAAATGAAGACGCAGCAAGTTTATTTTGAGGAAATTCTTAGTCAAATATCTCAATATTTGAATACAATTTAAAGTTTCCATATATGAAATGTTTAATTATCGATGATGATTCAATAGCAAGAGCAATTGTTAGAAAATTATGTGCTACCTCTGAAAATATAGAAATTGTTGAAGAATTTTCTAATGCGATTGAAGCAATTAAATTTTTAAATTCTCATACCGTTGATGTTATTTTTTTAGATATCCATATGCCTTCGTTTTCAGGGTTTGACTTTATTAAAACACTTAAAAGTCCTCCCAATATTATACTAACAACCTCAGATAGGAATTTTGCTATAGATGCTTTTGAATATGAATGCGTTGTAGATTATTTAGTAAAACCAATTGCATTTGATCGATTTAACAAGGCTATTCGTAAACTGTCTACGCTGCAAGAAAAAGTGAGTAAATCACAAGGAGAGGAGTCATCTTCAGCTGAATCTTCAGTCAACGATCTATATGTTAATATAGACAGACGTCTCATTAAGATCAACATACCTGATATTTATCTTATCGAGGCCAAAGGAGATTATATTAAAATTAAAACAGAAGGAGATAATCATGTAGTTCATTCTACGTTAAAAAAAATAGAAAGTAAATTACCACAAGACATGTTTTTAAAAGTGCATCGTTCTTATGTTATTAATATCAAAAAAATTGTCGATATAGAAGACAACAGTGTCCTGATAAAGAAGGATGTGATTCCTGTGAGCAGATCAAATAGAGGAGAATTAATGAAGCGTTTAAATTTATTATAACTCTTTTAAACTTATGTATTGATTCATTCATCTATACTTAATGATGAACCAACGAAATTTAAATAAATCAACTAAGTTTTCGAACTATTTTTAACATATAATTAAAAGTTATTGATCTAGTACATTACTTCAAAATACATTTTTGATTCAATTTTAGTAAAGAGACTAATGTGAAGAACTAGAATAATAAGTTATATGAAAATAGAAATTATAGTATAAATCATAGTTGGTTAGTTGGTTAGTTATTTTGGGAGGTGAAAAGAAATTTTCACCTCTCAATTTTTTTAAAGACAGGTTGTTTTGACAGCTGCCATTTAAACTTTATCCCAATTTCAGTAAACGTAAACCCCGCAACTGTAGCCGAGGCTATATTACTATGGTTAGCGAAGATATTCGTGCTAATTCTATCAGTAAACTTATAGCCCAATAAGGCTTGAATTCTATAAATATGTTGGCGTTTGTTATTTTCGATATACTGAAAACCTGTTGCGGCATTTAATCCGTAATACACTTCTTTTGAACTGCTGTTGTTTTCATCTTTTAGTAGATCGATAAAGAACTCTATCGCGTTAAATTTTCCTGGACTGAAATAGGTAGATGGGACTTGGTTTTTAAATCCAATGTATTGGTAGTTGATTCCAGCTTTAAAAATTGGACTGTGTGCTAATTTGTAATAGGCTGATACAAATAAAAGATTGCGCGTATTGCTGTCGCTTTGTGTTGTGTAATAATACTGGCTAAACCATCCCAAATTAAAATTTGTAATGAAACTATAATTCGCAAAGTAATTGTTTTGTACAAGTTCACTATTGATAAGATCTGCGTTAAAGTCTTCTAGTTTACGGGTATATCCAAAGGTTAAATTTTGCAAACGATATGGTTTTATGTTTAATGAAAAATCTGCAAGCAATTGTGTGTATGAATATGAGCTCGATGCAGAAGTTGCGCCCAAAGAAGCATTAAAAATGACAGAAGGTGAAAATAAATATGAAATTCCTGAAAGGAAACTATGAGCAGTTGCCTCTTGATTGAAAAAGTTGTTTTGTGTCGTTCTGTAGGTATAAGATGTATTCAACCTAAGTTTGGTTGAAACAGGGATTTGAAAATCTGCATAAAATGTACGAGCTTCATTATCTCCGTTGTCACTGCTATAACTTGTTTTAGTATCTATATAGGGGGTGAATTCTCTATCTAGATTCTTTAAAAAAGTAATAATATCTTTTTGGTTATTGTAAAAACGAAGCGCTTTGTAACCTGTTTTATAGGCCTTTTTGTAGCGTCTAGATGCTTTAAGTGCATTTGCCTTTCCTAGATTTCCATCAAAAGATATCGAATCATTTACGAGCATCTGATTGTAGCTTTTAATGCTTTCCATGAAATTGCCTTTATACATATTTAAAGTTGCCTTAAGCCCTTTAATCCAATCCTTATTGGGATATGTTTTAGTGATTTTTTCAATCTCTATCTCGGCTTTATGATATTTTCTATTCCATATTAACGTCTGTGCATAGCGTTCTTTTGTTTTTTCTAAAATAGTAGTGTCGGTCTCTATATTGATTAAACTCATTGCTTGAGAACTCAATGCTAGTGCTTTCTTATTTTTGCTATTTAAATGAGCAACTAAGGCGAGTCCATTTAAAGAAATTAACGCATTTTGGGAAAACATCCCAATTCTTTGGAATATATCCTTTGCTTTAGAAAGATTATTGGAGATGATATACGCATTGGCTAGATTTTGCAATGTTTCTAAATCGTTTGGAAGTGAGATTAAGTTTTTCTTCAAAAGATGAACTGCAGCGCTCATGTTATTTTTTTGTACATATTCATTCGCATACCCCAAATGAATATATTTTTTCGAAGTCAAGACATCTTTATTATTTGGAGCTAATACTAAAGCCTTATCGACATAAATAAGCGCTTTTTCATACATTTTTATATTTGAAAGAGCATTGGCATATCCCAAATTCGCTGGAAAGCTCTTTGAGTTTTCTTGTACTAACTTTTCATAGTATGTATTTGCATTTTTAAATTCTTTATTCCATACTAAAGATTCAGCGAAATTCAATTTTATTTCAAAATCTTCAGGATATTCTTCTAAAAGAAGCGCAAATATTTCTACAGCTTTTTTAGTAGATCCACCGAGGCCAATTGCTCTACCGTAACAAAGCTTTGCAGTTTTATTTGTGGGGTGTAGTTCTAAAATTTCTTTAAAAAACAACGCTGCCTTTGTGTACTTTCCATTTTCTAAGTACGAAAATCCTTCTTTTAAATTTTGGGAAATGCATATTGTCGATAAAAAGGAGTAGAAAACTAAAAGTTTGATTTTTAATTTCATAGGTTTCTTTTTTGCAAGTTAAGCAATCAAATCCAAACTTTTATGCTAGTTCATCGATATTAATGTACCCCTCATCGAAATGTGATAACTTCAAAAGTAATCTTAAATGATATTTGTAAGAGACGGAATTAGTAATCTTAAAAACACAAAATTATGGCTTTGAAAATAGTAGAAAATAACGGAAACTTTTCAATCGAGGGAAAGATAACTTGTCACAATGTACAAGCAATGGTACTTCATTTTGAGTACATTTTAAGAAGGAGAAACCAACTCACGATAAATATTACAGATGTTACTGAGCTGGATTCAGATGGACTTATAGCGTTGACCAAAATGTATAAATATACCTTATTATCTAAAAAGCTTTTTAGAATTATTGGAGAGGGAAGTAAAGAAATCTATGCGTACTTTAAAAAACAAAATATTGCCTAATCCCTTGGGTTCATGTTTGAAATAAATTATGAAATATGTCAGTTAAAATTATACACACCAACGAGTTAATAGAAATAAGGGGAGACTTTACGTCACAAAATAGGGTTCAGATAAAAACTTATTTAAGTGATTTTGTTATTTCCAATTCATCACTAAATATATGTTTGAAGAATATTAATAGCATTGATGAATCTGCTATTGACGTTCTAAAATTTATCAAAAGAAAAGCATTGACTAAACAAACATCATTATTTGTTTTTGGTAAAAAACACCCACTCGTAAATAAGGTATTTGAATCTTTTAATATTTCACACATTCTAAAAAATGACATTAAATAAGCTTTCAAAATTAAATCTATCACCTGAGCATTTGTTCATGATTAGTGTGCTGATTGTAAATGGAGGAAACTACCTTTATAATTTTTTGTTGGCCAGAATATTAGGTCCTGAGTTATTTGCAGATGCCGCTATATTGATCACTTTTCTTTTGATTTTATCTTTTATTGCGATGACATTTCAATTGGTCACAGCGAAATTTGCAATTGTATTTAGAGTAAAAACATTTAGGAGATTTGTGTCTTCAATGTATAAAAATGCATTGTTTGCAGGTGTGCCTTTGGGTTTATTAATTGTTGTGTTTTCTTCCCAATTGCAGCAGGTGTTTCGCACTGCCTCTGAATCCATGTTTATAGTTTTTGGAGCTGGTGTTCCAATCTATTTCATTCTAAGTATTAACAGAGGTGTTTTTCAAGGAAAGAAAGAATTTAAATCCTTATCTATTACCTATCAAACAGAGATGCTTAGCAAATTAGTGCTAACGTTTACACTGCTTTTATTTTTCGGTTTAGACACATTGGTTGTCATTGCCCTAGGAATTATAGCCTCATTGGTCTTTGGATTATTTCCGTTTAACCTTAAATTATTTTCTTTACAAAAGAACACACGTATAAGAGAAGTCTATAAAAAGCAAATAAAAACATTCTTTCTGCTTACTGCATTTTATGAGTTGACACAAATACTAATAAATAATAGTGATGTACTTTTGGTGAAACATTATTTTGAATCGTATGATGCTGGACTTTATGCTTCCTTGGCTCTGATCGGAAGAGTGGTGTATTTCATAGCTTGGATGTATGTTATGTTGTTGATTCCAAAGGTGATACATCTGAAAAAAGAAGGAAAAGAAACAAATGGAGTTTTATTTAAATATGTAGGATACATTTTTGTGATTTTAGTTATTCTGGTTGCCAGTTGCGCTTTGTTTCCAGAAATTATTGTTCAATTGTTTTTCGGAGAGGAATACCTCGATATTGCTTCGTTATTATGGAAATATGCTTTGGCCACTTCAATCTTTGCTATTTCAAATATTTTTTCCTACTACTATCTTTCTTTGGATAAATATGTGCCAGTGATAATTTCAAGTCTTTTTGCAGTGCTCCAAGTTGTTTTAATTATTTGGTTTCATACCTCTTTAGAGCAGGTGCTTCACGTGCAAATTTTTACAATGATTGTGTTATTACTTATACAGCTGATGTTTTATGTAACAGCAGTAGCCTCTAAAAAACGGAGTATACGATAAACAAAGGACCATGAATCAGTGCAGTATTGGTCACTCATCGACAGTTTACCACTAATGAACTTAATTTAGTATAAATGAATCTTTAAAATTTTCAACTTGTGATAAGCAATTTGCAGAATGAAGTATAAACAAGAGACAATTTAAATACATAAAATTTGTATGTCTTTAGAATCTTCAATATTGACTTTTTAGAAGCTTTTTTAACTTGAATTAAACTTTTCGAAAGAAGGTTGAAAGAATTAAACGTAGCAGTTAATAATTGGTAGTAAATTATACATGAATATGACAAAGAAATCTACAAAACTGGCAATTGTCACGGCATACCCTCCCAGTAAAGTGACCTTAAATGAATATGCGTATCATTTGGTGAAGCACTTTAGGCTGAAAGAAGAAATAGACGAACTTATTTTATTGACTGATTTCACCAACACTAACAAAACAATAAACTTTACCGAAGATGGATGTGTTATAACGATCAAAGAATGTTGGTCATTTAACTCTTGCAAAAATATTTTCACTATTTCAAAAGCAGTGCATCAAACACAACCAGATTACGTGTTGTTAAATCTGCAATTTATGAAGTTTGGCAGTAACAAAATAGCTGCAGCTATGGGATTATTGTTACCCTTAGTCTGTAAAATTAAGCGCATACCTACCATTGTTCTATTACATAATATTATGGAAGAAGTAGATTTAAAAAGTAGTGGATTTGCGTCGAGCAGGTTGTTGCAAAGGTTATATCGGTTTGGTGGTGATTT
>JBELDQ010000057.1:0-3305 GCA_042094215.1 Polaribacter sp.
AGCAATATTAATTTTTTGTTAAAACTATGGAAACTTTTTATGTTTCTTTAGTTTCCGTTTGTATATTTGTACTGCATTATGAGAGATAAAATATTAAATAGAGCTAGTGATTTGTTTTTAAACTTAGGGTTTAAAAGTGTTACTATGGATGATATTGCCAATGAAATGGGGGTTTCAAAAAAAACGATTTATACTCATTTTAAGAATAAAACAGACCTAGTAGAAAAAGTAACCTTGTCTATTTTTGAGCATATTAGTGAGGGTATTGATATGATTTGTTCCTTAAATCATAATCCTATTCAAGAGATTTATGAGATTAAGAGATTTGTGATGACGCATTTAAAAGATGAAAAATCTTCTCCACAGTATCAATTGCAGAAGTACTATCCGAAATTATACGCTACGCTAAAGAAAAAGCAATTTGAAATTATGAATCGTTGCGTCGAGGAGAACTTGAATAGGGGTATACAGTCTGGGTTTTACAGAAATTCTATAGAGGTGAGTTTTGTGTCTAGAATCTATTTTAATGGCGTAAATGGAATTAAAGATCTTGAAATGTTTCCGCTACAGCTTTTTCCTTCGAAAGAGCTGATGGCGTCTTTCTTGGAATACCATCTTAGAGGAATTTGTACAGAAAAAGGAATACAAACGATGAATAAAATAATTTTAAATAAACAATCAAAATAGAATGCGAGAGAAAATATTAGTGCTAATAAGTCTTTACTTTGTGAGCTTTTCTTTTTCACAAGAAACTATGAAAAGTTTTTCGTTAGACCAGGCTGTTGCTTATGCTATTGAGAATAGTTATGATACGAAAACAGCGGCAAATGCTATGGAAGCGGCAAAGCAAAAGAAATGGGAAACAACCACTATTGGCTTGCCACAGATTAGTGGAAAGGTAGATTATAGGAACTGGTTAAAACAACAACTTTCTTTGCTTCCTGGAGAATTGGCAGGAGGTGATCCAGGTACCTTTATTCCGGTAGCATTTGGAACCAAGCAAACATTAAATGCTGCAGTAACTTTGAATCAGTTGATTTTTGATGGCTCTTATTTGGTGGGACTACAATCTGCAAAAACATATTTGAAGATTTCTGAACAAGCAAAAGATAAAACAGCCCTATCTGTGAGAGAAGCTGTAATCAATGCCTATGGAAATGTATTGGTTGCTGAGAGAAGTATTCTCATTCTAAAGCGCAATTTAAAAGTGTTGGAGAAGAATTTGGAAGATGTTCAAAAGATTTATGAAAATGGATTTAATGAAGAAGAGGATGTGGAGCAACTTCAAATTACATTGTCAAATGTGAAGAGTCAGTTAAGTAAAACGAAAAGATTGAGGTTGATTGGCTACAAAATGCTGAATCTGTCAATGGGGAATCCTATCGATGAAGCGCTCGAGTTGACAGATGATTTAGAAATGTTAATTCAGAAAAATATGACCTTGTCGTTGTTGTCAGAAAGTTTCAATTTGGACAATCATATCGATTTTAAAATTGCAGAGAATGATCGAGAAGGAAAAAGACTTTTAATGCAGTTAGAGAGAAGTAAAGCATTGCCTTCTTTGAGCGCATTTGTTAATTTTGGTTATGCAGGAAATGCGAATTCTTTTGACTTTTTTCAGCGCAGTCAGAGGTGGTTCGACTCCTCAATGCTTGGCCTAACCTTAAACGTTCCAATTTTTAGTAGTTTTCAGAGGAGATCAAAAACACAGCAGGCGAAAATAGCGTTAGAGAATTCAGATATTCAATTGGTTCAAATTAAAGAGAAACTCAATTTAGGCGTAGCCAAAGCAAAGAGTGACTACCAGTTTAGCATAGAGCAATACGATGCTTCCAAGCAGAACTTAAGATTGGCGGAGCGTATTGAAAAAAAGCAACAAGTAAAATTCTTTGAAGGAGTTTCTTCTAGCTTCGAATTATCGCAGGCTCAAAATCAATTATATAGCCAACAACAAAATTATATTCAATCAATGCTCGATGTCATTGCTAAAAAAGCAGCATTGGAAAACGCATTAAACATCCCATTAAAATAAACTTAGGCATGAGAAAAATTTATACACTATTAGCACTGTCATTACTATGTGTCTCTTGTGGAGATAAAAAGGCTGCATCTTTAGAAGAGATCATAGCAACGAATGATATCGTTAAAATTAAATCAAAAAAAGTAGAACTTGAAGTTAAGGAACAAGTTTTGTTAGATCAACTTAAAATGTTAAATGATAAGTTGGCTGCGTTAGATACGAATAAGAAGGTTCCTTTAATTACCACATTTATGGCAGAAGAGGTTGTGTTTACACATTTCTTGGAGCTGCAAGGAAATGTAGAGACCAAGCAAAATATTTTGGTATATCCTGAAATGCCCGGTGTATTGGCTGATATTTTAGTGAAAGAAGGTCAGCGTGTGCGCAAAGGAGATGTTCTAGGTACTATTAAAGACGGAGGTTTAAGTGAGCAATTAGCCCAATTAGAAACACAAGCAGAACTAGCAAGAACTACGTTTGAGCGTCAAAAAAGATTGTGGAATCAAAAGATTGGTTCAGAAATGCAATACCTGCAATCTAAAGCGCAGTATGAGGCGCAAACAAAAGCTGTAGCGCAATTAAAAATACAGTTAGAAAAAACAGTGCTGTTAGCTCCGTTTGATGGTATCGTTGATGATGTATTTAAAGAACCAGGAACTGTAATTGCTCCCGGTCAGGGATCTGAGGTTTTTAGAATTGTAAACCTATCAAATATGTATATTTCTACAGAAGTTCCTGAAAGATATGTTGCCAACGTTACCAAAAACAAAGAGGTGAAAGTTGAGTTTCCTGTGTTGGGGTTGCGTGTACATAGCAGTGTGCAACAAGTTGCTAATTTTATCAACCCGAGCAATAGGTCTTTTAAAATAGAAATACCAGTGTCTAATAGCGATGGGATGATCAAGCCCAATTTAACAGCGAAACTTCAAATTAATGATTACACAAATAGCAAAGCAATTTTGATTCCTCAGAGTATTATCTCTGAAAATTCAAAAGGAGAGCAGTTTGTGTATGTGGTCAAAAATAAGAAAGCAAATAAAGAAGCCATTGCAACCCGAGTAGTTATAAAAACAGGAAAAACACAAGGAGATGTTATTGAGGTGCTAGCAAATTTACCCGCAGGGACAGAGGTGATACAAGAAGGGGCTCGTAGCGTAAATAATGGGCAAACAGTAAGAGTTATTAATAAATAAACTTATCTAAACATGTCAAATCAAAAAAAGCAAGTAGATAAAGAATTTAAATTATCATCTTGGGCAATTAACAATAAAACAACCATCTATGT
>JBELDQ010000057.1:3405-10930 GCA_042094215.1 Polaribacter sp.
GATCGTGCAAAGCAAAAGGTAAAGGATGAGATTGCAACAGAAACTTCGAGTGAAGATTGGCCTACTTTTAATGATGCTAAAATAGAGCCGAATGTTTTTGAATTGAGCATGTCTGAAGAGATGCCTATTTTAAATATTAATATTTCTGGAGATTACCCAGTGTATAAATTAAAGGAGTTTGGTGAGTATTTACAAGATGAGATAGAGGATTTGTCTGAGATTAAGAAAGTAGCCATCCGAGGAGCGCAGGATAAAGAAGTAGAGGTTGCTGTAGATATTTATAAAATGATGGCTGCAAAGGTGAATTTTTATGATATTTCAAATGCCATCGCAAACGGAAACATGACCATGTCTGCAGGGAACTATATTACCAGTGGACAAAGACGTACCATTAGAATTATAGGTGAAATTGCCAAGCCAACGGAGTTGGGAGACTTTGTGGTGAAATCTGAATTTAACAACCCTGTTTACCTAAAAGACATTGCTGTAATTTCTTTTAAAGATAAAGACAAGACTACGTATGCTAGAGAGAAAGGTGCAGATGTGGTGATGCTCGATGTAAAGAAGCGTGTGGGTAAAAATATGGTTGCTGCCGCAGAGCAGATTCGAGGTATTGTAGCCGATGCAATTGCGAATCGTTTTCCGAAAGATTTAAAAATCACAATTACAAATGATCAGTCATCTAAGACCATTGGTCAGGTAGATGATTTGGTAAACAATATCATATTTGGAGTCATTTTAGTTGTGACTGTTTTGATGTTTTTCTTAGGTTTTAAGAACGCTGTTTTTGTTGGGTTTGCAATTCCTATGTCCATGTTTATGTCGTTGATGATTCTAAATTTACTAGGATATACAATGAATACCATGATTCTTTTTGGATTGATTATGGGACTTGGAATGCTCGTAGATAATGGTATTGTTGTGGTGGAAAACGTATATCGTTTAATGGACGAGGAAGGTATGGGCAGAGTAGAGGCTGCTAAGAAAGGAATTGGAGAAATTGCATTTCCTATTATTATCTCTACGGCAACTACAGTTGCTGCATTCATCCCATTAGGTTTATGGCCAGGAATTATGGGAGATTTTATGGTATTGTTGCCTATAACGCTATCAACAGTGCTAGGTTCGTCTTTGTTTGTGGCAATTTTCTTTAACTCTGTATTGGTGTCTCAATTTATGAGTGTAGAAGATAAAAACATGCCTGCAAAGAGAATTGTTGCAATCACAGGTGTGATGCTTATTTTAGGCGTTCTTGTTTTGCTATTTGGCGGGGCTTATGGTTCTTTAGGAACCTTAATGATTTTTACCTCTATCATGTTGTGGGTGTATCGATTGTTCTTAAGAGGTTGGGCAAATGCATTCCAAAACAGCATATTACCTCGTTTAGAAAGTTGGTACGAACGCATGTTACAAGGTGCTTTAACTGGTTGGAGACCGTATGGTTTGCTCGTGGGATCTTTTGTACTGTTATTTGTTGCATTTGCCTCTTTCGGATGGTCCTTAGGCGAGCAAAGGACAAAAGTAGAGTTTTTCCCAGATAACAAACCGAATCAAATTATTGTATATATCGAATACCCGCAAGGAACAGATATTGAAAAAACCAATGCCATAACAAAACTTATAGAGGTAAAAGTTTCTGATGTTTTATATGGTTCAGATTATATGGATGGGGTTCATAATTTCATGGTAGAAAGTGTTGTTTCTCAGGTAGGAGAAGGCGCAGGAAACCCACAAACAGATGGAGGCTCTTCTGCAGAAATGCCGCATAAAGGGAAAATTACGGCTTCTATGAGAGAGTATAAATATAGAAGAGGTTTGGATAGTGAAGATCTACGTCGAAAAGTGCAGACTGCACTTGTTGGAATTTATCCAGGGGTATTAATTTCGGTAGAAAAGGATGTGAATGGACCTCCAGTTGGGGCGCCAATTAATATTGAGATTGAAGGAGATGATTATGCAGAGTTGATCCTAACAGCAGAAAGAATGCGTGACTTTATCAATACGAAGAGTATTTCAGGTATTGATGAGTTAAAGATTGATGTTAACAGAGATAAGCCTGGTATGCAGGTGCTTGTAGATCGAAAGAAAGCAGGTGAGCTAGGTGTTAGTGTAGGTCAAGTTGGACAACAGTTGAGAGCTTCTATTTTTGGGAATAAAGCAGGTATTTATAAAGAGGATGGAGAGGATTATGATATTTATGTTCGCTTTAACAAAGAAGATAGATATAATAAAAGCGCCCTATTTAATCAGAATATTATTTTTAGAGATATGGCTTCTGGTAGGGTCAAAGAAATTCCGATTTCCACTGTCGCTGCACAAAAAAATAATTCAGGTTTTAGTGCCATTAAGCACAAATCGGTAAAGAGAGTGGTTACCGTATATTCTGCGCTAGCACCAGGCGAAACAGATGCAGCAGCAGTTGTTGGTAAAATTCAAAAAGAAATGAAAACATTTAACGATTTACCAGACGGAGTAAAGATCGATTACACCGGGCAGATTGAGGAGCAAAATAAGCAAATGGCCTTTTTAGTAGGTGCCTTTTTCTCTGGTTTGGCCTTGATTTTCTTTATTCTAATATTCCAGTTCAATTCTGTTTCGAAACCAAGTATTATTATGTTAGCAATCTTGTTAAGTTTTATTGGTGTATTTGGCGGGATTGTAATATCGGGGTCTTCTTTTGTTATTATGATGACGATGATGGGAATTATTTCCTTAGCAGGAATTGTTGTAAACAATGGAGTGGTGCTCTTAGACTATGCGCAATTGCTAATCGATAGAAAGAAAGTAACGCTAGGTTTGACTGATGACGAGTATTTAGACACAGAATCTCTTTTTGAAAGCATTGTGAAGGCGGGTAGGGCGCGTTTACGACCTGTGTTACTAACTGCTATTACAACCATTTTAGGATTGATTCCTTTAGCAATAGGACTCAATATTAATTTCTTTACATTGGCGAGTGAATTGAATCCAAATATTTATTTTGGAGGAGACAACGTTGTGTTCTGGGGACCATTGGCTTGGACCGTAATATACGGATTATTGATTGCTACCTTTTTAACCTTAATTGTGGTTCCGATTTTATTCTTTTTAATCACAAAGTTTAAAATGTGGTTAAAGGTGAGAATGGCCTAACACAAATAGGATATAAATATAGAGAAAGGCTGAGCATAATGCTCAGCCTTTGTTGTTCTATGTAGATGATTAAATATGGAGGTATTGTTGCAATATTTAGAATTATAGTTGTAATCTTGTTGGTGATTAGCAGTACAGTGTATGAAAGAAAAGAAGTATTTTTCTATTGAGGAAATTAAAAGAAAGCTCGAAAGGTATTGCGTGTATCAAGATCGATGTCATAAAGAGATAGAAACTAAACTAAAAGAGTTTATACTTATAGAGGAGGCTAAAAATCAGATAATATTGCATTTACTTGAGCATGATTTTGTGAATGAGGAGCGTTTTTCGAAGAGTTTTACTCGCGGGAAATTTCGCGTAAAGAAATGGGGTAAGCAGAGAATTGTTCGTGAGATGAAACAAAGAGAGATTTCTGCCTACAATATAAAAGTAGCATTGAAAGAAATTGATGAGGCTGCCTATTTAGAGACAGTTTTTGAAATAACAGAAAAAAGAAATAGGCTCATTAATGAGACAAATGTGTTCAAAAGAAAAAAGAAGTTATCAGATTATTTGATGAGAAAGGGATACGAATTTGAACTGATTTATACTACAGTTAATACAGTTGTAAAAAAAAGCCTTGATTCTTAAATCAAGGCTTTTTTTTCTTATTGTAAAATTAATTTTTTAACGCTTTGTTTGTTGCCAACTTTTATTTTGGCAACGTATATGCCTTTTCCGAAGTTTGCCATGTCTAAAGAAAAGCTTGTTAGAGAGAGCGTGCTATTTTTTTCTTGTAAAATGAGTTTTCCTGTTAAGTCAAATACAGAAATAGCGAAGTCATTTCCTTCTGGCCAATTGATATGAAATATCGTTGATGAGGGGTTTGGAAAAATTGATAAGCCGTTAATTTCATTGAATTCATCTACGGGTAAAACCCCTGTAATCACTAGGTCATCTATCATTGCTCCTTCTTCAGTGGTGTATTGATCAGCTACAAACGAAAAACGAAACAGTATATTTGGTTCATTGTTAAAAGCTGCGAGATCGTAACTGTAATCGTGAATTGTTGCATTTGTACCGCCTAAAGGATTCGTGTTTTCACCTTCTCCAGTCCATTGTTTACCGGGTAAAGTGGATTGACCTGTAGCGTTGGTTGTCGCAGCGCTATTGTACCAGTTAGGATCTGATGCTTCCCCTAAAATCCTCCATGTTTTTCCTTGATCGGTGCTGTATTGTACATACATATAGTCCCAATCTTTTTCAATGTCGAAAGCCATTTTAAAACTTAATATAGGATTCTTAATCAACGTTAAATCGTAGCACTTTGTGTAGAGGTGGCTAGTAGTGTTATTTGGATGATTGCCTGTAAGAGTTGTTATGTAGGCATTATTTCCACTCGCCGCTTTGTTTAATAGTTGTTTTGAAGGGGTTCCTCGTTCCCACATTGTAGTTGCAGATCCTGATGTTTCAACTATGAATGAATCAGTACTTGTTTCGAAAGAATTCATTGTGGTTGGCGTTGCGTTTAGTGCATTAGTTGTAAAACTGTTAGATCTTATATTGTTTGAGCTGTAGAGGTCATTAGCGGTTGTTGTTTCGATTTCTAGAACGTGGTTTCCAGCTGCGGTGCTAAATGAAGGAATTGTGATCTGTATGCTTTCTTCTGAGGCAAGAGATCCTGTCCAATTAAAGAGGCTGTTGTCTCCTCCATCAATATTGTATTTGATGGTAATTGATGTTATTGTATTTGATCCTTGATTTTTAATAGTTAGCATTGGAGATATGGTCCCGCAACCCATAGACTCGTTAATTGGTGAGTCTAGAGAAACTAATTTTATATCCTCGGAAGGTAGTGATTTTGTAATGTCGGCAACAAACACGCCGCGCCCATAGGTTGCTGCAAATAGTTTCGAGTCTTTTTCGTTAATTTCTAAGTCTCTAACAGCCACATTTGGGAGACCATTATCAAACGTTTGCCATTCGTTAAGTGTGTCATCAGTAAAATATACTCCAAGCGCTGTCCCTAGATAGACTCTATTGTCTTTATGGCTGCCATGGTGTCTCAAGACTAATTTTGATTCGAAAGGTAAATTTCTATTAATATTTGTAAAAGTTGGTATGTTTGCTAAAAGGTTCGTTGTTTTATAAACTCCTCCATTTACGACAACCCATGCCACATTGCTATCGTTATTGCTTACTTCTATGGCGTTAATAATGCCTGAAGAGAGTGTTAACTGCGTAAATGTTTCTCCCTGGTCTGTGCTTTTGTACAACGAAGCGCCTTGAGATATGTATATGTTTTTATCGTTGTTGGGGTCTATCTCAATGTGATCGATATCATCAAAAAAGAGTTCATTCGATACTTTCGACCAATTTTTATTCGATTGATCAAGCTTGTAGAGTTGTTTGTATCCTGCATAGAGTTCCCCTCTGCTGTTCGCTACCAATGGAGTTACCCATTCACCGCCACTATCGTTGTTTCCTGTCTCTTCATTAGGAGCTCCAATACCACTTTTTCTAGTAAGACCTCCATCTGTGGTTTCGTATAAGGAGCCTCCGTATTGAATAAAGCCAAAATAGTTGTTAGGATCTAATGTGTTTACAGCACAGTCCATGCCGTCTGCTCCGAAATAATTGTTCCATTGATTGTCTTTAAATGCATAGCCTCCATTGTCTTGAAGTCCTCCCACAATATTTCCAGAGTCTTGCTGAGCCACAGATATTTTGTAAAATTGACTAATCGCTAAATTTTCTGTTAAATCAGTAAAATTTAATCCATGATCTGTTGAAACATAAACACCTCCATCAGTTCCTGCAAAAAACTGACCATCTATAAAACTTAAAAAATGAATGTCAGCATGCGTGTATGAGGCAGAATTTGGGGAACTCCAATTGTTTATTTTATAGAAATTATCGCCTCCATTGTCAGATCTCCAGATGTTTAATACACCAATATAAACTCTATTAGGGTCGGTATCTGAGGCTGTAATGGCTAGGTCATACCACGACTGAGAACCCTCAAAGATGTCGTCAGATTCAGCTGTTTTCACCCAAGAAGCTCCACTATTTGTTGATTTATAAACGCCGTTGAATCCGTTTTTTTCAGAGGAACCATTGTAGCTTACAAAGTAGACGAAATTTGGATT
The DNA here is from genome assembly GCA_042094215.1 of Polaribacter sp. Classification (GTDB taxonomy): domain Bacteria; phylum Bacteroidota; class Bacteroidia; order Flavobacteriales; family Flavobacteriaceae; genus Polaribacter. Next base: position 9,666 of record JBELDQ010000057.1, read on the forward strand.
TGCAGGTGTCACGGCAATTGCAATTCTTCTCGAACTGTTCAAACTAGAAATAGTAGAAGAGCTAAATGTATTTCCTCCATCCACAGATCGATACATCGTTGATCCGGAAGCGGCATACCAAATGCTGTTATTTCCGGGTTTCATTTTTAAATCTATAATGTTTGCACTTAAAGTTCTAGTCCAGTTGTCTCCCGCGTTTGTAGATTTGAAGACTCCTTGGCTGGTGGCAACCATTACTATGTTCGGACTGGTCGTGTCAATGTAAATATCATTCATAGAATTCGGATTACCAGTCATGGTCCCTGTGTTATTCCATGTGATTCCTCCGTCTGTGCTTTTCATAACGCCAATGGCATATGAATCTCCGGCATCATCGTCTCCAGTGGCAATGTAAATTGTTTTTGGGTCTGTCGGGTGAATTGCAATTCCCGAAACGCCAATTTGAGGTAAATAATCTGTTAATGGTTCCCAGTTTATTCCCGCATCTACAGATTTCCAAATTCCACCAGCAGGAGCTCCTACATAGTATGTGCTTGAATTACTGGGGTCTACAGCAACAGTGTTAACTCGCCCTTGTCCAGCAGACCAAGAGGCAGTATTGGTATGAGAGTAAGGGCCTAAGGAAGTCCAGTTACTCGTATCGTTCGTATTGTTCTGATTTGAGTTGTTTAATGTGTTTTTTTGTCTCCATGCGCTCCATAGTTCACTGGCTGGAGCTATAGTTCCATCCGTTTTGGTGTAATGGCTCCAATGGTATTTCCATCGTTCAAATGGTTTTAGGCCACTTCCTTTTTTATCTCGATCTATGGTGTTGAAAAAACGTTCTGCAGAGCTAGATATTTCACTTAATGTTAATTTCCCTTTCTTCTTAAGAGTACTGTCTTTCATCCAGGGAGCATTGTTCTGAAATGCTTGAGAAAATATAAGTACAGGTATCATTAATAGGGTGGAAAGGAGTATTTTTTTCATAAGGATAGGTCGTGAAGTTGCAGAGTATATTACTTCTTAATCTTGTTTGTAATTTGTTTGCCATTTGTTTTAATAGTGCCACTTTGTATTTCCTTTTCGACTTCAAGTTGAGAATAGATTGTGTTTATTTTAGAGTTTGTTGCGGAGAAGGCGTCCATTATTTTATCAACTTGTTGGTTTATTTCATTCGCGGTAATTGCAGGAATGAGTGTCATATCTTTGAGTCGTAGCGTTTCGTTTTCCAATACGTTTATTCTCGTCCTAAAAGAAGGGTTTATAAGCTCTTCAGGCCGAAT
>JBELDQ010000058.1:0-10870 GCA_042094215.1 Polaribacter sp.
TGAGTATCAATAAATGGATAGCACTTTATTTATAAAAAATAAATATGGTAATATGAGATAAATGAAAGTGGTGAACATCAATATGGGTAAAAACTCAAATAGTATTGTTCTTATAAAATAGGTAAACCTTTTTACCCATTTTGTATCAGTGGATAAGAGGTAACACCTAATCCGATTTAAGTAAGCTAAACAAATCACTGATAATTCAAGCAGCTGCTATGAACTGATATTTAGTTCGCTAGGAGATTGTTTAGTGTGTTGTGAGTACTATATCTCTTCAGGCTCCCCTGGCTCAAACACAATCGTGTTCTTCTGTCCTGGTAGTGGCTTGTAATGTTGAAACAAAACACCCATCCCATAGGGAATATCCCCAGGAAACGCATTGCACCCTCCAGATAAAAGTCTTAGGTGTTTACATTTATTACAAATGAAATGTTCCTCTACTGGGCTACTCATTTTATAAACAGTTTAAGATTGAAAGTCTTCCTCTAAAAGCGCTAGCACTTCCTTACCAATAGTAGTGCTTAGCTTATTGTTTTCATCTAGTACGCTAATAAAACCTGATTTACATAAGTGTGTAATTGAGTTTGTTTGATCACCATTCCTAACAAAATCTTCCGTTTCAAACTTTTTGAACGAATTGTAATTGGATTCACCAGGGTACAATAGCATCGCTTTTTGAGCATTCCAAAAACGGTTGTATACATACATTTGCCTTAAGTCTGAAATAGATGAAGATTTATTTTGAGGACGTTTCCATTTGGTATCTATGATGTAAACTTTGTTAGGGTCGTCTTTATGTTGAATTACGACATCGGGTTTTAAGAAATTAGAACCAATAAAAGTCTGACTGTCCTGCCCTTTTACTTCGTAAACAGAGTTTATAAGTTCTTTTCTTAGCTGAATCAAAATATATTCTTCCCAGAGCACATTCATATCAAAAAGTAGGGATAGCATTTTTTCCTTACCACTAGAAATATCAGGTGAATAATTCAAAATAATCAAACGGGCCAATTCAATCGCATCTTTATAACTGCTCGATTTTCTATCTAGTGAAATGCTATTTATTTGTTTCGATGTAATTGTTTTTAGATCAACTTTAGGAAAGTTAAGAAGGACCCTATTTGTTAGGTCATTCAGACGAGTTCCCTTGGTAAATTGGTCTACTATATTTAATGCTTTGTGAAGCACTTGGTGAAGCAAGTGATTGCCGTCGTATACTTGATGAGTTGTATGAAACCTTTCTTTATGAATTAGATTACGTCTAACGTGACCTGCAAACTCTAACTTTCCCTTTAACGCTTTGGTATTCTGTGTTTGTGTTCTGTATTTTTTAATGAGTCCTCTTCTTACTAGGTTTTCTACTTCCAGTAGATACATTTCAAAATAAACCTCTAATAAGTTGAGATGTTGTCTCTTGACGTTTGCAGCCCCTGATGATTTTGCTTTTAGGCGACCACAAGATTTCAGCATATTTATTAAAACGTCTTTCCATTTATGGTCGTCGTCTTCTTTATCCGCTTTGGGGTGTATTTCTATGCTAAGACCATCTACCTGGATAATACCCACGTACTGGTTGAACTTAATCCCTTTTGCGATCGGTTCAAAGTAATTCCCATCATGGTACTCATTAAGCTTCAATAGCGCATCTAAATGCGTTTGTTTAAAGCCATGATCACCAATTTTTAATCGTTGATGCTCAAAGACAGCGATGGTTTTGTGAATGCTCAAAATTAACTTTCTTTGGTTTCAGATAATTGACTTACTGCTTCAATAATAGTTGATTTATCAATTGGTTTCAGGGTGAAGGTAGGGGTTATAAATTCTTCTTTTCCTTCGTAATTGAAACTTGAAAATTGTAAATGTTTATTCTTCTCTCTTTTTATGAATCCTTTTCCGAGTACCAATCCAATTTTACCATAGTCCCCATAAAAATATTCTTGTAACAGGGGTACAATTTTATTTCTAAAGGCACTTGCTAATTTTTCTTTAGTATCTACCCCCACAAAATAAGAATGACCAATGGTGTGATCCCGATCTATCAATAGCTCTATTCTTTGGTTAATGGTTTCTAATACTTTAGAGAGCTTTATCTCACCTACGATTTCGTCTTTAATTACGCTGTAATCTGGCATCATTTCCTTAAATTCAAAACGACGACGTAGTGCAGTATCTAGTGCTTCTACAGAGCGATCTGCGGTGTTCATTGTTCCAATGATATGTAGATTGTTAGGAATAGAAAAAAGTTCTTTAGAGTAAGGCAGTATCACTTCTAATTCTTCTTTATTTCCCTTCCTTTTATCAGTTTCTAGAAGCGTAATGAGCTCTCCAAAAATACTTGAGACATTCCCTCGATTTATTTCATCAATTATAAGCACATAGTTTTTTGAATTAGTTTCTTCCTGTTTAGATTTAGTGAAGTAGCTGTAGTCAAATTTACTCCCAGCCATTTGATAAATTGTTTGTTGCGAGAAGTAACTACCATAAATCTGTTTTATAGGGATTTCAATGTCCGTATAAAGCCAGTTCACTTTTCTAAATTGAGAATAGCGAATAGGAGTTGAGGGGTCACAGTAATAGTTTCCTGAAACAACTCCGATTGCTCTCAATTTTTTGTTTCCATTTGAAATGAAAACTAATTGACCTTCTTCCATCCAAATTGCTAATCTTTCAATCGATGAAATATTGAAATCCATTGAAGTAGAAAAATCTATTCCATTTTCTCTGTACCGATCTCTAATATCGTTTCGGTTTTTAACTCCCCCAAAATCAATGTCTTCACCAAAACCTAATGCAATACAATTGTTCTGTATACAATATTGATAAATCTCGTCATCTTCAGGGTCGTTACTATTACCTAAGGATACCTTGTTTATATTTTTTTTGAATTTATCCTTGTCAATAATGACATCAATTTGAGATTTTTTAGATGATGTGGTAAAGTCAACCATGTTACCTACCAATTCTTTTAAAACCCCATCTTGAATTTCATATTCTAAATCATTGTTAGTGCTTTTATTAGACATTACAGGTTTGATACCTTCTATAAAATCTTCATAACTCATACTTTGATGAAACGTTGTAAATACAATATTACCTTTCTTAACAAAGGCATCAAAGCGCTCTTTTAGTTGTGTTCTGTCAAGCTTATTTTTCTCATAAAACTCAGGGTCCACAATTTGTAAAGCACTGTTTACTGTGTTATATGTTTTTCCAGTACCAGGAGGCCCATATAATATTTGGTTTAGTGGATTTACTATTTTTTTAGTTGAGATATTTTTACTGTCCATAGTGCTTAGTTTTGATTCGTGCCAATCTAAAAAAATCATGAATTCTTCTTCTGTTGCTTTGAAATTTGTTCCTTGATTTCCGCCGTTAAAATCACGTAACCCCTCTTTATTTTCCAAAGTTATTTTTAATACTGGCGTATCTACAAAGTTGTGTGTTATTTTTAAGTCAGCTTTTAAGTTGCTTTTATCTTCTTCGCTCCACAAATCACTAGTAATATCTAGATTTCTAAGATACGGTTCTGAGGTCACCTCTGCTAATGCATAACAACCCGATTTGCTTCCTGTGATCCAGATAATTACTTTATCGCCTACCTTTATTTTATCCTTATGAGAGCTTACTGTCCATTTAGTTAATAGTTCATCACGTAAGGCAGTTTCGAAATCATATATTTTTGGATTCCCTTGAAAAACCCAGTAGTTGGGAGCTTTGTATTCAAAGGTTTCTTTTAAAAATTTTATGTAGTTGTTCTTTCCTAAAATCGCTTTAGGGATGCCATTGCTATTTTTAGAATCATATGCAACAAATTCAGGATTTTTAATGCGTTCTTTCTTACTCATTAAAAATAAAATAGTACTCACTAAACCATTCACTTTTTTAGGATCAACTAGGAAAAAATCTATTTCATCAAAAAAAGAATTGATTTCATCTAATTTTTCCTGAATACTATTTGTAGTGCTACCCAGGAATGAACGATAAGATTCGAACGTATTTTTATTGAGCCATTTCGCAAAATCTTTTTTAACATCAATGAGGCGATCTTGATATTGTTGCCACAAGGCATGACAATATGTAAAATAAGCTTCTTCATCTGTTTTTCGTTTTAAGATGGCTTGATGAAAGTAGGAGATCTGAGTTTTTTTATTATACTCTATCTTTAAATTAGAGGCTATTATACGTAAAGCATCTAATTTAAACATGTTTAGACAATTGTAGTCACCATATAAAAAGGCAATCTTCCACTTATATGCATTCCCTAAATCGATATCATCAATAACAGAAAGCGTATTGTTTTGAGCAGCTTTAGCAATCTTTATGATAATAGTTTTTACAGTTTTAAAAGCGACTTCTTTACTTTCTTCGCCATATTTCTTAAACCAAGCATATTCCCCATCAGTCGTGCGGTTACTCTCTTCCTTCACCTCACTTTGACTAGTACGTTTGTAAATACCAAACTTATAAGAGCTTCCTCCAACAATACTCCCTAGATCTCGCGTTATATGCTCTAGCCAATAACAAAAAGAGTTTTCTCTATTAGTATCTGTATATTCTTCCAAAGTCATTAGCTCCAATCTTTCAATTGGCCAGTAGGCTAAAAAATCCTCTTTTAATTTGTACAGATCTTCATTTGAACTCATATTTTTTGTTTTTTTAATTACAGGTATACCTAAACGTTCAAAAGCATTAAAGCACGGCGTATTTACTCCGCCACTAAAATTATTAATAGGTTCAACTCCTTTGGCATGAAAGTTTGCATAGGCCATAATAGGTTTTGGAGGATAATATTTACCTTTAATTTTAACATCAAAATAGGCGGATTGCTTAAATCCATCTGGAATACCATGAGATTCATAATCTTTTATCGCAAGCTCTATATGTTTTTCTCTTACTTCATCAAACTTCATACGGTGGTCTCTGTCTTTTTTTTTACTCAATAGTTAATACCTGTTTTTTTGCCTTTTTTATTGAGGTGTTCGATTTGTTATTAACGTTTTTAATCTTCTCCATTAATCGTTTCCATTATCTCCCTAAAAGCATTCAGTCCAGATTCTATATTTTCAATAATCTCATTTGCCAAAATATCTGGTTCAGGAAGATTGTCTAGGTCGGTTAAACTCTTGTCTTTAATCCAAAAAATATCAAGGCTTGTTTTGTCACGTGTTATGATGTCATCATAGTTGTACTTACGCCATCTACCTTCTTCATTTTCTTCGCTCCAAGTCTCTTTTCTTTTAGCTAGGTTCTCAGAATTGTAAAGTGTAATAAACTCCTCCAAATGCTGCATGGTCATGGTACGTTTCTTTGGAGTATGGTGGATATTGGTTCTGTAATCGTAAAACCAAATGTCTTTTGTCCAAGGGTCTTTACTTGCAGGCTTATTGCTAAAGAATAGCACGTTCGCTTTTACACCTGGTGCGTAAAATATTCCTGTTGGTAAACGAAGAATTGTATGAAGCTCTGTTGTCTTTAATAATTGTTTTCTTACTTCCTCACCAGCTCCTCCTTCAAAGAGAATATTATCAGGTAAAACAACAGCAGCCTCTCCATTTATTTTAAGCATGGTTTTAATATGCTGTAAAAAGTTCAACTGTTTGTTGGATGTGGTTTCCCAAAAGTCTTGACGGTTGTAGCTCATGTCTTGCTTTTGTAATTCACCTTCTTCGTTGGTAATGGTCATACTACTTTTCTTACCAAATGGAGGGTTAGCTAGAACGTAATCTACACGAGTTCCATCATCAGAGATTAATGCATCAGCAGATTTAATAGGTGTATTGCCGTCTATCTCCCCAATGTTATGCAGATACATGTTCATTAAACACATTCTACGTGTATTGGCTACAATTTCATTTCCGTAGAAGGTTTCATTCTTTAAAAATGCTTTCTCTTGACGGTCTAATTTGTTATTGTCAACAATCCAATCATAAGCTGCTAAAAAGAAACCTCCTGTACCACAAGCAGGATCAGCAATGCTTTTCATTGGCTTGGGCTGAATACACGCTACTATAGCTTTAATTAATGCCCTGGGCGTAAAGTATTGTCCTGCACCTGAACTACCGCTGCTGTCCATGGCGTTTTTCTCCAACAATCCTTCATATATTTTTCCTTTGATGTCTGCACCCATTAGGTTCCAATTCTCTTTATCGATTAGGTCGATAACTTTTAAGAGTTTGGAAGGATCTTGAATTTTGTTTTGGCTCTTGGTATATATCTGGCCCAACATGCCTTTCTCTGAAGAAAGCGTACGGAGTAACTGACTGTAAAAAGATTCTAGTTCAGCACCTCTTTTGCCTGAAAGGGTTTCCCAATCACAGGTTTCACCATTTGCAATTTCGTTGCCTTCTACATCTTTCAGTTTTGGAAAAACTAAGCCTTTGCTGTACGGTGGTTTGTTAAGTTCATCTGCCATTTTAAGAAATAGCAAATAAGTGATTTGTTCTAGGTAATCACCATAACCAACACCATCATCACGCAATACGCCAGCGAGGTTCCAAATTTTCGATATTATACTTGATTCTGTCATTTTATTTCTTTTTCTCCGCTTTAATTTTTTTCAATAAAACCGAAGCGGGTTCATAATCTTTTGCTGCCTTGCAGGCTGCTATTTCTTCTGCTGAAAGCAAAGAACCTTCAAAAGCTTTTTTAAGTATACTTTGACGCAATGCCTTGGCTTTTTCTAAACTTACCACAATACTTAACTCTACATTATCACAAACCGATAATCGAGATTCAATTTCTTGAACGATTTGTCTCTGTTGATCCAAGGGAACATAAGGTATTCTCAATTTCAGAAAAGCTTTTTGTGTTAAATTAAGTCCACTATCGCTTGTTCCTGATTTCATTACTTCGATCTCGCTTAATATTTCAGGTGAATTCATGACATACTCAAAATATTCACCATCCACTTGATCTCTGTCAAGGATTAGACGATATACTTTATCACAGTTTATAAGTCTAGGCCTTGTATTTCGAACTAAGCAACATATACCTACTCTTACTCTTGGCCCTGCCCGTGTAATAAGAATATCACCTGTTTTTATTTCATGCTGTTCTCTAGGTTCAAGACTTTCAGGTAAAATTTTATTTTCAAAATCTACAAATCTTCCTGCTTGAATTGCTGAAGTTTTTATAACGGCCCATTGAGTCTCATCAGAAGAGTTTTGATTAATACACTTTGGGCTCCAACCTTGACTTAAACTAGGCACCAATTTCGAAATCTCCATCAACTCTTTTTTTGGAAAAGAAGATGACAACACTGATTGGCGATAGACTTTTAATTGGTCCTGTGCTTTTTTAAGGTCGGCTATTCCTTTGTCTAAATCTGAAAAGAGTTCTTCTATTTTGGTGACTATGGCTCGTTGTTCGGAGAGAGAAGGTAGTAAGAAATCAAAAACTTTGAGCTTCCGTTGATTTATCGAAGATTGATTGACTGCTCTTTGAGCAACAGCAATAAAATCACCTTTAATTTTTTTGAATCTAAATTGATGTATTAGAAAATCTGCGTTTATCCTTGGTGTAGGTCTTAACTTTAAAAGGTTAATACCATGTATAAAAACTTTCTTATCGTTCTTAAAAATTGCGGTTTTTCCTAAATGACTATCACTGTTAATGTGACTTAAAAGAATGTCATTTTTACAAATGCGATACTTTTCAATAAATTCTGGTTCAGATTCCTTGATGTATTTAACTCTATCATAATCTATTTTTTCATCCCAGATAGTCTCGATTCTTGAAATGGGCAGTCCAACTTCTTCGTCAAACTGCTTAGCTGAAGAACCATTGGTCATAAAAACTAATAGATCATCTAAAATACACTTTTCCCAATCTTCTCTCATTATGCTGCTAATACTTCGTTGAGTTCGTTAATAATGTCATTCATTTCGTTTCCGAAAAGCTTGAACATTTTTCCTTTCCCGCCTTGGCTGTCGAAGGGGGTATAATCTAAATCGTCTAATTCTATATGGTAGCTGCTTACTATATGGTCTTTAATCATGCGAAGCCAGTCCATTTGTTCATTGGTGAAACGGTTGTGTTGCCCTGCGTTTTGCTTGAATATCCATTTTTTGAAATTCTCATCAATCGTTTTGTCAAAAGCTTTTAGTTCACCATCTATACCGCACGCTCTGCGAATTAAAGACACCAAGGCAGTAAGTTCATCTTTAGGTTTTTCGCTTTTTACATCTTCCAAAGCAGCATAGGCATTCCACACATAATCTGGTGCTAATAAAGGTTGTTCCAACACCAATTTATCAAACACATCTTTTATCATTTTAAAAGTGATTTCCCTGCGGTTGTAAGGTTGGTTGTAGAAAATACTCAAGGCTTTTATTTCGTCTTTGTGCAATTCTAAATACTCGTTAAAGTCTTTTACAATTGCTGTTGCCTTATCTATAGAAGTAGTGTCCCATTCCGATTTGGTAACAGTGTCTAAATTTCTACTGTCTATGATTTGTTCGTGCTCTCTACGCACATTATCTAGGTAGTTGTTTAACTCACCGTTAAAAGTAGAGGCTGCTTGCATCACTAATTCTGACTGGGCTGTTTTCTTAGCTTCTTCAATTAAAGCAGGAGTTCTGTCTTCTAAAGAGATTTTATCAATTTCTATTTGTGCTCTGTTGTCAATCTCATCTTGATCGAAAGCTGTAATTAATTCTTTGGTAATCTGCTTTAAGTTTTTTCCTCCTGAAAATTTGAGTACTCCGTCTTTTTCATTTTCAGTGATTTGCTTTTCTAAACGAATCAATCTGTTGGATAAAGACAAGAACAAATCTTCATCTGCCACATTCATAGCTACTGCCTGCAACAAATCTTTCATGGGTACAGTAGGTTGTCTTTCTAAAGGACGACTATCGGTTTTTTTAGATTTGGTGGCTCCAATAGCATCAACAATTACAAAGTGTGTTTTACTTTTTGCGGTACGAGACACTTTTTGAAAAGTATCACTATTAATGGTTCTAGTTCCTCTACCTTTCATTTGCTCAAAGTAATTCACACTTTTTACATCACGCATAAAAAGCAACACCTCCAAGGGTTTTACATCTGTACCTGTAGCAATCATATCTACTGTAACAGCAATACGGGGGTGATAAGAATTTCGGAAACGATTCAAGACGGATTTAGGGTCTTCATCTGCCTTGTAAGTTACCTTTTTACAGAAGTCATTGCCTTCATCAAATTCCTCACGGATAATCTTTATAATATCATCTGCATGGCTATCCGTTTTCGCAAACACCAATGTTTTAGGCACTTCATATTCTCCATTCTTATCTACTCGATTGGGGTATATGTCCACCTTTAAAGCTCTTTTGTATTCTTTAATGATACTACGGATTTGACTAAGGTTAACCACCTTTTTATCTAAGTCGTTTCGCTTGTATTCGGTGTCTTCATCTTCCTGCTGCCAGCGTTTGGCTCTGGTGAGTTTATCTCTTCTATCTATGAACCAACCCGCTTTTATGGTATCACCTTTTTGAGAAATATCTGTTTCAATGGTATACACATCATATGGTACATTTACGCCATCTGTTACCGATTCTTCATAAGTGTATTGACTTACTACGTTTTCATTGAAAAAACCAAAGGTTCTTTTGTCTGGTGTAGCGGTTAAGCCAATCAAGGAAGCATCAAAATAATCTAAGACTTGTTTCCAAAGGTTATATATAGAACGGTGACACTCGTCAATTACAATAAAGTCAAATTGTTCAATGGGCACTTTAGGAGTATAATCTACAGGAACAGCCTTTTTCTTACTCATTTGCTGTTGCATCCATGAGCTTTCCTCTGGATTCTCTAGCTCTGCACTTTCGTCTAATTCTTCTCCTTTCAAAATAGAATACAGACGCTGTATCGTAGAAATACAGACTTGACTATCGGAAGCAATGTAGCTTGAATTTAATCTCTGTACATTGTATAATTCTGTGAATTTTCTATTGTCATCATTTGGTTGAAAGGTCATGAACTCTTGTTCTGCCTGTTCACCTAAGTTTTTCGTGTCTACTACAAATAGGATTCGTTTGGCATCAACATGTTTCAATAATCGATAAACGAAAGTTGCAGCCGTAAAAGTTTTTCCTGCACCCGTAGCCATTTGAATCAAGGCTTTTGGACGGTTGTTTTTAAAGGAGGTCTCTAAGTTTTCAACTGCCACAATTTGTGCAGGGCGCAAACCTGTTGGATCAAGAGCAGGCATAGAAAGCAATCTCTCTCTAAGTGAAGGTCCTTTTTTAATCCATTCTGCAATGGTTTCAGGTTTATGAAACCAAAACACATTTCGTCCTCTTGGTTTTGGATCTCTATAATCTGTAAAACGTGTAACTGTTCCTGTGCTTTCATACACAAAAGGCTTTTCGCTTTCTAACATAAATTTCCCAATCTTAATTGCATCCTTTGAATACCGAACAGATTGTTCTTCTACTTGTAATAATTTATAGCCTAAATCTTCTGCTTTCGCTTCAATAACCCCAACTGCCTTTGAGTGTACAAAAAGAATGTAATCCGCAGAACCTGATTCTGTATTCGTTTCTCTAAGAGCAACACCAATGCCAGCGGACAAGTTTACTTTGTCTTTTGATTGTACCAACCATCCTGATTCGATCAGCATTTGGTCAATCTTATCTCTTGCTATTTGTTCTGGATTCTGATTCATGGCTTACTGCTAACAATTAATTCTGTTACATCTAAATCTAATATTTCAGCGATATTATTCAGAACTTCTAAACGAAGTTGCTTTCTGTTCTGCACATAGCCATTTACCATATTATAGCTCTTGCCGTGCTTATCAGTTAGACAAATTTGCTTAATATCTTTCTCTTTGAGTACTTCTTTGATACGATTAATAGTTGCTAAAATAGTAGGCACAATATAA
>JBELDQ010000059.1:0-10721 GCA_042094215.1 Polaribacter sp.
CTGTTAAAAAAACAACTGCATCGTATCACCAAACAGATCATCACCATTCAACTGCTTTGGACTTGTGTCTTCGTTTTCACCTACTTCCTTTCATTGCTTCTTAATTTGGAAGAATTGGGACGCAGTATTGCTATGGGAATTTTACTGTTTTTGGTCTGTGCAAATGTATATATCATCCTTAGAAACAGTATTGAGCTGCGTAAAAACAACAAACTACACCTCTATTTTAAGTTTCAGATTTTATAGTTAATAACTACTAATGGCGGGCTTTGGCGGGTTTTTGGCAGGTAATTTATTACTGATTCTTTACTAAAAACATGATTTTTGCAACGAATACATTACAAAAATCAATCACAAGATGATCTTCTCTAAAAAGCACACAATACCCATGTACTTTCTGCTCTTTTTAATGAGCAACAGTTTTAGTCAAAACAGCAATAAGTATATAGCGTCTATGGACACGTTATTTTCTTCTTGGAATGGCTTCAATCATCCTGGAGGAGCTGTTTTGATAACACAAAAGGGAAAAACGCTATTCTCAAAAGCCTATGGTTTATCCAACATTGCATTCCAGCAACGAAATACAGCTAGTACCCTATTTAATATTGGCTCGGTTTCCAAACAATTTACTGCCATGGGCATTGTATTGTTAGCCATGCAAAACAAACTTTCTTTAAACGATGCTGTGGCAAAACACCTACCCAAATTTCCTGATTTTGGCTATCCCATTACCATACGTCATCTACTCCAGCACACGAGTGGTTTAAGAGACTTTCATGGCCTATTGGCATTGGCTGGCTGGAGAAGAGGAGACATTATTACAAACGAGGATGTGTATCGTCTCATTGAAGGTCAAAAAGAACTTAATTTTAGACCGGGTACCGAATTCTTATACTCAGGAACTGGCTATATTTTAGCTGTCAAAATCATTGAAAAGATTACCAAGATGAATTTTGATCACTGGATGCGAGAAAATATATTTACGCCTTTAGATATGAGTGATACGTCTGTAGGGCTTCCCAATAGCTTAATGTCGAGGACTGCTGACTCTTATTATGGCACAAATGAATTTAAAAAGGCCCAAAGCTATTGGGGATATTCAGGTACTGGAAATATGTATTCTACTGTAAAAGATTTGAATGTATGGCTGCAGCAGTTTTCAACTCCAAAAAAAGAATGGAAAAAAGCGTTTGAGCAATTACTCGAAACAGCAACGCTTCACAACGGATATCGCACTAAGTATGGTTTAGGAGTTCGTATTGATACCACTTTTGGAAAACAAATGGTGCAACATGGTGGCGCGGTTGGAGGATATCGAGCAATCGTACGTAGTTTCCCTGAAACGCAAGTAAATATGGTATTACTCTCAAATTTTTCAGGAAGCAATCTTGGGTCTAAAGCCCATCGTATTTCCAAACTCTTTGTTAAGGATGCAAATATAAACACAGTACACAAGAGAAAAAACAAGCATCAAAAAGAGGATAGGTTTATTAAAATCCCAACAAAAACGCTCAAACAACTCGAAGGGGTTTATTGGAGTACTGAAGAAAAAATAGGTCGGAAAATTTATGTAAAAAATGACACTTTAAGATATGCGAGTTCTAGAGAGAATAGCTGGCCATTGCTGCCACTAGATAGCACGCTATTTAAACTAAGGTTCCCTGGAGGCACGGGAACAACCGTTCTCTTTAACACGAAGAGAAAAGAAATGATTGTTGGAAGTGAGAAAGCAGCGCCGGGTATCTTTTCATATCTTCAAAGCAATCTACAAAAAAGCAGCACAAATCTCGAATTACTCGTTGGACACTACTACAGTAAAGCCTTACAAACGAGCTATACTATTTCTGTAGTTGGTTCAGATGTTTTTATTGAACATGCAAGGCATGGGAAGATCCCATTGAAACAGCTTTATGACAGTGTTTTTTCTGGTACCTGGCCCATTCGAACCCTTGAGGTAAAAATGGATGAAGACAAAAAAGTAATAGGCATCAGCATCTCAAATGGTAGAACTCGAAATGTGTGGTTTGACAAAATACGTTCTTAAATACATTGCACATAGCGTAAAAGAAGTCTCACATTCCAAATAGGAATTGAAAAAGCAGTTCCAAATGATGTGATGTAATCATTTGAACAGTATGGAGAACATACCGCGCATATGCTTACTTTGATTTTTTTAAAGTAAACTACTGGCGCCAGATAGTATACATACCCATGTACAAACTTAATACGCCATAAAGCTATACAATAGAACATCTTTTAACGTTTTTGCATAGCTTACCATATGCGATTTAAACAAACTTTCAAGATTTCATAAAATCAGGTATAAACACCTATACGGATTTTATTTTTTTTCATTATCTTTAGTATTCACTTATCTTAGGAATATAGCCATTCCTTTGCCCTTACAGAGTGACGCGATAAACATCCCTTATTTATCGGATGAATGCCCTTACATTCATTAGTAATAGTACCACCCCTTACCTAAACACATGCGAATACCGTACAATCGAAATTGTATTTATTATGAAAAAAATCATAATACTATTATTTTTCTCGCTGGGCATCTTTGCACATGGTCAACGGATGTTTTCTCACGAAGGAAAGATTCAAGGCAAAGAAAACTACAGCTTTCATGAGTTTACCTTTATGAACTCTATGGACGGTGTGCGACTTTCTGGTACGTTAATAGCTCCAAAAACATCCTTTCAAAAAATAGTCATTATTGTTGCTGGCTCTGGAAAAGACACGCGTCATTCACATTATAAATTAGCCACGTCATTGCTAGAAAATAACATTGCTGTATATCGATTTGATGAACGTGGTGTTGGTATCTCTGAAGGACAATATACCTCGTCTTTAGAAAAACTAACTGAAGATATCTCTTACTGCATACGGCATCTAAAATCAGAAACTGAATTCAAAAGTAAACGCGTAGGATTTCTCGGTCATAGTTTGGGTGGAATGGCCTCTGCAACAGCCACTGTAGCAAGTCACAACTCAAGCACTCCGGTTGATTTCTTGATCCAAATTGCCTCGCCGGTTAAGAATTTCTCCTATGCCTCGAAGCACCAAATACACACCTTATCTCACAACAACATCCCTAAAAAATCAATAAAACAAACGGTTGCGTTACTAGATACCTTAGTATCCATAGCAATAACCAACAAACATTTGAGTAACGCTACGATACGAAATAAAGGACTGAGTGCTATAGAAAAACGAAATTTCAATGTAGAGGACATCAAATTTTGGAGTCCTTCGCACATCAGTCTGTATAAAAAAGATTATGAGTCGATGTACAGAGCGCTTCAAGTTCCCACCATGTTTATTATTGGAGATGAAGATCAATTGGTGAATCCTTCTGCTGAAACTCGCTTTTTAAAAAAATACAATAACCCCTTTATCACAGTAAAAGAAATGGCTCATTTAAACCATTATTTAACTGTAGGCACATTAGAATCGAATGCAATATATGCGATAGATACACGTGCCACAAAAACGATTATAGACTGGCTGCAACAGATTTAAAATGTGACCCAGCAAAGTATATAAAATAAACGAACCGCATAGCCCTTAACATGTGGTATTGCCATCAATCCCTTCAGTATTGGCAATTGTGATACACATCGTTTTTCAGTGTAATCATTAAAAAAGGTACAAGCAACAAAAACCAAATGTTTTTGAAGCATTGACCGCAAAAATAGCAACCAATACTTCGGTGTTTCCGTATTGAAAAAGACACCGTGTAAAGTCAGTTCATAGCATAAACATGTATTCGTAAACCTCAAACACAATTCATATGAAAAGTCAATTAAAATTCTTATTTGTTTTTTTGTTAATCATCACAAGTGCGCATGCACAAAATGCCAAAATTCAGCAAGTTGGTATCTTATTAGACTTACAACCCATTTTGCAATTAGACATAACAACTCCTGAGCAATTGAATTTCATTTTTGAGAAGAAAGCTGATTTTCAAAAAGGGATTGTTAAAAAATCTGCAACCATCTTAAAAGTAAGTTCCACTGTAAAATGGGATTTATACGCGGTTGGCCGCTCTTTAGGAAAGAGTCCAAATGGGAACAAGTTTTGGGATCAAGAAAAAAGCTTTGCATCTGCCATGAACTCGGTAGCAGATCTCCCTTTAAGCTTGCTAGAAATTAAACAGCATCGCATAAATACTGCCACAGAAGGCAGTTTAGCAACCTACCCAGATTACAGCAGTAGTTTTGCGAATTCATTTAGATCTAGCGCAGGTAACAGTCTCTATGTCGCTGATGATGGCTCTATTTCTCCTCCAAATAAGAGTGGTAAGTACATTGCTGGGCAAAGCGGTTGGACCAATGGAGAAAAAAGTGATTATATGGCAGGAGGAACTCATGACTCCAATCACAGCAGTGCTGGAAACTTTTACTATGAAATAGATTATAGAATTCTACCGGGCTACCCTGCCATCTTTCCGAATGCGTATAGCGCAGATGGAAGTGTTGCTGAAAATATTGTTGCAAATGCCCAATCAAATACGCTATTGGCTGGAGGTGTTGCAACAAACGCAACAAAGAGTTTTGCTGAACCAGGAACCTATACCATGTATGTACAATATGTATTGTTAGAAGACCAATAAATCCTCCAGATACAATCACAGAATGCATCATTGTCTTCTGAATATTTATTTTTGATGCATTTTAACTTAAAGCGTTGCAATTGTACAACGCTTTTATTTGTTAATGCAAACGCCTCGCGTTCTTTTTCAAAAGCTGTGGAAACTTCTTTTTAAAACGATTTAACCTAGGAACAGATACCCTCTTTACATAGGGATTGTTTGGGTTTAATCGTTCGTAATTTTGATGATAGGCCTCTGCCTCATAAAAGGTCTCTAGTTTTGTTACCTCAGTAACAATCCGCCCTTTGTAATAGGATGTATTTAATTCAAGTATAAACGCATCTATCACCTTCTTCTCTGTTAGATTTTGATAAAAAGCAATCGATCTGTACTGACTGCCATAATCTGGATGCTGTCCGTTTTTTGTTGTAGGATCATGCGAACCAAAAAATACCTGTACTAAGGTTTTAAAACTCACTTTAGAGGGATTGTAATACACTGCAACTGTTTCTGAGTGTCCGGTAGTGCCAGTTCCAATACTATTATAGGTTGGGTTTTTAGTGAATCCTCCGGCATATCCAGAAACTGCTTCCTCTACCCCATCAACACTCTCAAAAATAGCTTCTACACACCAAAAGCAACCACTTGCGAAATAGGCTACTTCGAGCTCTTTACGTTGATCAAACATACTTCTTTCCGTGTCTTTTTTGGGTGAAAAGCCAAGTAAAACAAGGAGCACTAGAGCAGTAGACGTAATCAAATAAGGCTTTATATTTTTCATAATATCAGGTATAATTTTACACTTGGTCGCACAAACTATCGATTTCATACAATTGTTAAGAACTTTATCTACACCCCTTGAAAGATATGTTGTGAAACAGCATGAAGTTACTTACATTTGTTTGCTTAAAGATTGATAGTTTTCATGGAGCAATTTATAGTTTCTGCGCGTAAATACAGGCCTCAAGTTTTTGCTGATGTTGTTGGACAACAAGCAATCACAAATACTTTAGAAAACGCTATAGCCAATAACCATTTAGCACAAGCACTTTTATTTACCGGTCCTCGTGGTGTTGGAAAAACATCCTGTGCCAGAATTTTAGCAAAACGTATCAATCAAGAGACCACAACTTCAGAGAATGAAGATTTTGCCTTCAATATCTTTGAGCTTGATGCAGCCTCTAACAACTCTGTTGATGATATTCGTGCACTTACAGAGCAGGTTCGTATACCACCACAAACAGGAAAGTATAAAGTGTATATCATAGATGAGGTGCACATGCTCTCTCAGGCGGCCTTTAACGCATTTTTAAAAACCTTAGAGGAACCACCAGCACATGCCATCTTTATTTTGGCAACCACAGAGAAGCACAAGATTATTCCTACTATTCTATCGCGATGCCAAATTTTTGATTTTAAAAGAATTGGTGTGTTAGATGCCAAAAATTACTTAAAAGTTATTGCAGAAAAGGAAGGGATTACCGCAGAGGATGATGCTTTGCACATCATTGCTCAAAAGGCCGATGGTGCAATGCGTGATGCCTTGTCTATATTTGATAGGGTGGTTAGTTTTTCTGGAAATGATTTGACCCGTGTAGCCGTAACACAAAACCTTAACGTGCTCGATTACGACACTTATTTTAGTATGACGGATCTTATGTTAACCAATAACATACCTGAAGTATTGCTAGGATTTAACGAGGTTTTAAAACAAGGATTTGAAGGGCATCATTTTATCAATGGATTGGCCTCTCATTTTAGAGATCTACTGGTAGCAAAAGACAAAGCAACCATTGCTTTATTAGAGGTTGGAGACGTTGCTAAAAAGAAATACCTTGAGCAAGCCACCAAAGCCAGTGTGCACTTTTTAATGACAGCGATCAACAAAGCAAACGATTGTGATTTGAATTACCGAACGAGTAAGAACCAACGATTGCTTGTAGAATTGACCATCATGCAAATTGCCTCTATCACTTTTGATGGAGAAAAAAAAAAACCAGCTAACTACATAATACCAGCGACATTTTTCACCTCACTTTCACCCGCTGCAAAAGCAGTTCCTTTAGTTGCTAAGCGAAAAGAGGTGCTCGATAAACCTGTGGAAGCAACAAGTGCAGCAACTCAAAAAAAGCCAGTACTAGAAAACACAAAGCGCAGACCTTCGAAACTTTCGTTAAAAAGTATTCACGAAAAGAAAGAGGAAACAACAGAATCTGCCTTAGAAGAAAACTTTGACAATCATCCAAAAGAGGCTTTTACACAAAAAGAATTGGAACAAGCATGGAAATCGTATTACGCTATATTAATTAAAAATGGTCAAAAGAGTATTGCTTCCATATTAATTGCAGATACGCCTAAATTACTAGCCAATTTCCAAGTACAATTGACACTTCCCAACAAGCTTATGGCAGGGCAATTAGAGCGCGAAAAACCAGGATTGAATAAGCACCTAAGAGAAAGCTTAACGAATTATGGTATCACAATTCAAATTGTGGTTAGTGAGACTGTTACCAAAAAGTTTGTTTACACGCCTCAAGAAAAATATGAGAAATTAGTAGAGCTAAATCCTTTATTAAAGAGATTAAAAGAGGCTTTTAAGCTAGATTTATAGTATTTATAACACTGAAAAGCTTTTCATTTTCGACTAATTTTTTATCTTTAAACTTCATAAAAAAATTAGGTATTTTGCAAGTTTTTAAAAACATCTTAATTGGTATTGCGTTTTCACCCAACCTAAAAGCCAACTTATTTGAGGCCGTGCGTCTTTCAAATATGTTTGGCGCGAGATTGGTAGGTGTGCACGTTGGCGATAAAACAACTCAGAAAGAAACACAGCTTCAGGCTGTATTAAGTGAAGCTCCAGAACTGTCACTTCCCATGCAAACTATTTGGCAAAAAGGGAACCCTGAAAAGGTCATTCTAGACACTTGCAACACCCAAGAAATAGACCTTCTCATTTTAGGAGCACTTCAAAAAGAAAACTTATTCAAGTACTATGTAGGCTCTATTGCTAGAAAATTAACGAGAAATGCACCATGTTCTGTTTTACTTTTAATAAAACCATCAGCAGAAAGAGTGCCTTGTAAACATATTGTTGTCAATGGTTTGAAAGACAAAAAAACAAAAGATACCATTGAAAAAGCGTTTACAATTAGCAACTCATTGGCCTGTAAACGAATTACCATAGTCGAAGAAATTAGCCAAACAGAATTAGACATTAAAGTAAGTGATGACGCCACATTAAGAAAAGCAACGCTTGAAAAAGACCGCATCACAAAACGCGAGGATTTAAGAGTTGAAAAAATACTGACTGAAATTGACTGTGAACAGACTTCCCTAAAAATACAGAGTATTTTTGGCCGTAGAGGGTATTCTATTGGCCACTATGCTAAAATTAAACGAGCTGATTTACTCATTATGAATGCCCCTGTAAAAACAGGTCTTTTAGATCGTATTTTCCCGCATGATCTTGAATATATTTTATCAGAATTACCAACCGATCTGTTAATTGTTAAATAGCAACTATGACAAAAGAGAATTCCTTTAAAACATTTGTTAGTGATATCCCTCAAAACCTCTTTTCTGGTTTTGTTGTTTCTTTAATTGCATTGCCACTTGGTCTTGGATTGGCCTTGGCCTCTGGAGCTCCTCCAATATCTGGAATCATTGCGGCCATTGTTGGTGGTGTTGTTTGTTCGCTTTTAGGTGGGTCAAACGTAACCATTACCGGACCTGGAAATGGATTGGTGGTTGTGATACTAGGCGCCATTACTACCCTAGGCAATGGAGACATGCAACAAGGTTTTTTATATACATTAGCGGCCATTGTGGTCTCTGGAGTGATCATGATTATTCTCGGTTTCCTTAGACTCGGATCTTTAGGAGATTTCTTTCCTTCTTCGGCCATACAGGGAATGCTGGCCGCGATTGGAATTGGAATATTTGCCAAACAAATTCATGTGATGCTAGGAAATCTGAACGCCAAAGGAAGTATTGTTGAATTGATGCTCGGTGTGCCCGAGGGCATCGTTCATTACATAACATCAGACGATCAAAGTGTCTTTTATGCGGGTTCTGTGGGACTGATCAGTTTTTTTATTATGGTTTTCTATAGCAAAATTAGAAATCGTTATTTTCAGTTAATCCCTGCGCCCATGTGGATTGTTGTTTTAAGTGTTGGGATGTACTACTATTATGACTACTTCTCTGATAAAGCTTATCCGATAGCGAAGAATTTATTAATCAGTTTACCCGATGATGTACTCTCAAATTTCGCATTTCCTGATTTTGGAAAGGTGTTTGAATTTGATTTTATAAACGCTGTAATTGCCATCACCTTAATTGCAAGTATTGAGAGTTTACTTAGTATCAAAGCTGTAGACAAGTTAGATCCCCTAAAAAGAAGGTCCAATGTAAACAAAGACATTAGATCTTTGGGTTTAGCTACTGTTATCAGTGGATTCCTAGGTGGCCTTAATGTGGTTACTGTTATTGCAAGAAGCTCGGTAAATGTAAATAACAAAGGAAGTAATAGATCTGCTAACTTCTTTCATGCTACATTTTTAGTCTTATTTATTCTTCTCTTTGCAACAGAATTACGTAAAATTCCGCTTGCTGCATTGGCAGCTATCTTGGTGTACACAGGGTATAAATTAGCTTCTCCAGAAAACATTAAGAAAGTTTTTAAAATAGGAAAAGAGCAGTTATTGATTTTTTTAATCACGCTTATTGTTACCATTACCACAAGCTTAATTACAGGTATTGTAGTAGGTATTGTATCGACATTCTTTATTCATGTCATCATCAATAAAGACATCATGCTATTTCTAAGAAACGTTTTAAAACCAAATGTTTTAATGTTTAAAGAGGATGATAAGTACTTTGTGAGTATTGATAATTTTTCGAGTTTTTTAAACTACACAAAACTAAAATCAAAACTAAACCAAATCCCGGAAAACGAAGAAGTGATTATTGATTTCTCTATGTGTGACTTTGTAGATCACTCTGTGATGGAAAACATGAACAACTATGCAGAGACGTTTAAACGAAAGGGAGGGCATTTAGAAATCATTGGTTTAGACAATTACACCACCCGAAGTGAGCATCCATTTGCACTGCGAAAAAACATTCCGAACTTTATCAAACCTGCAAAGGGTACGCTCACAAAAAGACAACGCTCTATTCAGAAAATTGGCTCAGAATTGCATTGGAACTATACAGCAATACAAGAAGAAGACATTAACGAGCTCCCCACTTTTGGTTACTTTAAAACGCGACAAATAACGAAAGTTTCGAATATTGTTTCGAATGCGCAATGTTCATTGTTTGATATTGAATTTTCTGAAGGTGAAATGATTGCCAAACAAGTCATTAGAGCAAGTATGCTCTATATTAAACTCGATAAAAGCATACCAGAATTCACTTTAGATAAGGAGGGAGTTTTCGAATATATTTACCACTTTGCTGGTTTTAAAGACATTGATATTGATGAGCACCCCGATTTCTCAAAACGTTTCTATTTGTCTGGTAAGAATCAAGAAGCAATTAGAGCCTTGTTTACAGATGAGCTGGTTTTATTCTTTGAAAGCAATCCGTATTACCATATTGAGAGTTCAAAACACGGTTTATTGATTCTTGGAAAAGAACGTTTGGCAGGAGTTAAAGAAATTAAGGCGTTGGCTGACTTTGGAATCAGACTACAAAAAATAATTTCTTAAAGATGCATCGTTGTTGTTTGTTACTCTTCTTATCTGCATTGCTCATACCCACGTTTTCTCATGCGCAAATCTCTTACAAATTGAGGAAGTATGTGCATGTGAAGTCATTTTACAAGGGCCTTTCAAAAGAGGCTACTGCTATCTGTCTTGAGCACAACATCCCCCCTGCAGCACTGTTAGCAATTACAGGACTAGAATCAGGATGGGACAGCGGGTATATTGGACAAATTACAGGTAATATTTTAAGTTTAGGCTTGCGTAAGGGAGATATTGAATTGCCTGCATTGCACCTTCCTAGAGACGTCAAAACAAAGAAGATACTTTTTGATTCTATAGAAATTGCATCTTATTCGAAAGCGGCATTAACCTGGGAAAACAGGCCTGAAAGTTTAAAAAAAGATTAC
>JBELDQ010000060.1:0-2269 GCA_042094215.1 Polaribacter sp.
CTGTCTCCGAATCCATTTTCATATTTGATTGAATAACTAACGTTATAGTCATTACCAAAACACAGCCCAACAGATTGAGCCATAAATAAGGCAACCAATCCAAAAAGAACACTGCTATAATGATAATTTGCGTCACAATAGCCCCGATAAAGACTGCTGTTCCTTTTACATATTTTACAAAAAAGGCCAATAAGAAAATACCCAATACATTTCCATAGAATATAGAACCAATAATATTTACTAACTGAATCAAATTATCAAACAGATTTGCGATACATGCCACTAAAATAGCTAAGATACCCCAAGCTAAGGTAAACCACTTAGAGGCTTGTACATAGTGTGCTTCACTTTTCTCTTTCCGAATACTTCTTTTGTACAAATCAATGGTTGTAGTCGAGGCCAGTGCATTAAGCTCTGAGGCTGTAGAAGACATGGCTGCCGATAAAATTACCGCCAATAAGAGCCCGATCAACCCTCTTGGCAAGTTGTTTAAAATAAAGTGAATGAACACATAGTCTTTGTCATTGGTTTCAACAGAGTCATCTGCCTTTGCAATGATAACTTTTGCCTTTTCTTTAATAGATACAGATGCTGTCTCTAGCGCTTTTATAAGAGGTTTATCCGCTTCTTGAACACCATCTAATACGAGTGCTCTTTTATCGTCTTCTATTTGCTTGTATTGAGTTTTCAGTACGTTGTACTCTGAAGCATATGGAGAGTTTAATACCGCTTCATTTGCTTTAGGGTTAAAATTTAGAGGTGCTGCATTGAACTGATAGAAAACAAATACCATGACCCCCACTAACAAAATAAAGAACTGCATGGGTACCTTTAATAATCCGTTAAACAAGAGCCCTAGCTGACTTTCTTTGACTGATTTGCCAGATAAATAACGTTGCACCTGACTTTGATCTGTTCCAAAATAAGACAACATTAAAAATGTCCCTCCAAGAAAACCTGTCCATATCGTATAGCGATTGCTTAAATCGAAAGAAAAGTCGAGTACTTCCATCTTACCACTTGCACCTGCAATTGCTAATGCATTCGTAAATGAAATATCCTGCGGTAATTTAGAGAGAATTATAAAAAATGCCACTAGCATTCCTGTAAAAATGATAATCATTTGCTGCTTTTGTGTCACATTTACGGCTTTTGTCCCTCCTGTAACTGTGTAGATAATCACCAACACTCCAATAATTATATTTAAAGACACCAAATCCCAACCCAAGACAGCCGATAAAATAATGGCTGGTGCAAAAATGGTAATTCCAGCAGCCAACCCACGTTGTACTAAAAATAATAGTGCAGCTAGTGTTCTTGTTTTTAGATCAAAACGCCCTTCCAAATATTCATAAGCTGTATACACTTTTAACTTGTGATAAATAGGTATGAATACCAAGCAGATGATAACCATCGCAATAGGCAATCCGAAATAAAACTGTACAAAGCCCATTCCACTATGAAAGGCTTGCCCGGGAGTAGATAAAAAAGTAATTGCAGAGGCCTGCGTAGCCATCACAGACAATCCAATAGTCCACCATTTTGTATCATTCCCTCCTTTTATAAAATCCTTGACACTGGTATTCTTTCTCGTCTTATAAGCACCAAAAAAAACAATAAAAGCTAAGGTACCTGATAGTACTGCCCAATCTAATAATTCCATACAATACGTTGCTTAATTTGTGAAATACCTTGTGATAACATAAAATAATAAGATGTATACTGCATTCATAATCAGTACCAAACTGTACATTTTTTTCCAAGGACGTTTTTCAATTTCCATAAGTTCTATTCTTTAATTGGTATTCTTACTGCTATCTCGCAAGTACTTTTTACAATCGGAAGAGCATCTTACCCTCAACTTAATTTTAATAACTATATTCGATCTCAACAGGCTGAGACACTATTCTTTTATTTCTTGTTGTTTGGTTACTTGTTCTTTTCCGATAGAGAGCATGTTTGCAAATAATTTATAAGCACCTGAAACACCTGCTGGCAATTCTCTGAAAAAACTTAAACCTGTGTATAGGTAATGACCTTTACCGTACTTTGCGACTAGTAAACTTCCTTTTTTAACCGTTTCACCAGCATCATTCATGGCTAAAATTGGTGTAAATTCTTTTCCCCAATCATTTGGAAAATACAAACCGCGCTCTTGCACCCAACCATCAAAGTCTAATGCCGTTATTTTATTTGGAAAATTTAGTAGGGCATGATTTTTTGCCAAGAGGGTCACTTTTGCGGTTTCATCCGTAACACGATCTCTTGA
>JBELDQ010000060.1:2369-5180 GCA_042094215.1 Polaribacter sp.
AACAATACTGTTTGTTTTGGAATGTGACTGTAATTGATTTCCACCAACTCTTTGGTATAAAGCTCTCCAGCGACTTTAACATAACTTTTTAGTACCCCTTCAGTACTTTCATTTGGTGGAGTTACCATAAAATTAGCGGTGCTATTGTCTCCTTTTTGAGCAATAGAGAACGAAACTTCCTTTGGTGTAACTGTCCAGTTTTCTGGAAGATCTAACCCTACGATTCCATTGATATTATTGGTCCCTGCTTTCACCTCAACGCTTACGTTTTGTGGTGCATCACTCGAAAAAACAATGACTTTGTTCGCCAACTTAGTGGTCACTTTTGGCAATATATTGAAAGGCTCATAAATTTCACCTTTGTCTCTTTTTGCATATCGATATACAACATCTTTGGTAATTGTGATATACTGATCCATCATACGCAACTGAAAAGCGACTTGTAAAGGCCTGTCAGATGTTGGCTTTCCAATTTTTAATTGATCCTTTACCGCATACATTCCCGTAGACCAAGGATTGCTTAACCAATACGGATCTGAGTAAGGTGTTTTGTCTAATTCAATAGTCTCTTTAAAAGTATACTTCACATTGTTTTCTAAACCTCTCTGCATAGACTTGTTTAAGGAAATGCCGCTGTTCTTGATAGTATATCCTTCTAAAGAGGTACTAGTTTCGCTCCTATTGAGTACTTCTATACCCATGTTAACCGTTCCATTAGGAGTTGTAGAATTGCTATTCGCAGAAACCTCAAGATACAAACCTGCAGCTGCTTCAATAATTTCTGTAATTTCTTTTAGTTTTATAGCTCTCCAATGGGCATTCTTCAGCGCCTTTATTTTCCCATAGGCTTCTAAAAGTTCTGGAAGGTGTTTTGATGGGTTTGAAAAATCAAACTTATTTTCCACCTCATATAAAATAGCTCCAATAGCACCCCCTCCCTCAATACGATTCCATGTCGTATTAATTCCTGAAAAGATATCGTGCTTTGCTTTGGGCTTAGTTCCCTTGAGAAACTCCAAATATTCTTGTTGACTCCCACGTGTTGTTAAACGACCAAATCCTTGACATAAATGCTGACTACTCGCCAAAGCAGCTACTTCATTATTTGAAAGCCCTTTTAAGGGATAATAGACACCTACATCAACAGAGGTCAGTTTTCCTTTAGTCGCCTCATCAAAGGCATCCTTAGTTCTGTAAAACCATGAAGAGGTGTTAAAAAATAATCGATTTGCTTGCCAAACAGCTGTATGATTCAGCTGATCTGGATACTTTGTGGCGTCGGCAGCCAAATCAAAGGCTTCGCTACTTAACATGGCAGATGCCGTATGGTGACCATGCGTTGTTCCTGGTGTTCTATGATCGAATCTGTTGATAATCACATCTGGTCTATAGGTTCGGATTGCCCAAACCACATCACTCAATACCTGATCTTTGTCCCAAAATTCTAAGGTTTCCTTTGGATGCTTAGAATACCCAAAATCATTCGCTCTTGTAAACAATTGCTCTCCTCCATCTACACTCCGAGCACCAAGCAATTCTTGTGTTCTTATCACACCCAATAGTTCTCGAATTTCCGGACCAATCAAATTCTGACCACCGTCTCCCCTAGTTAACGATAAATAGGCTGTTCTTGCCTTTACTTTATTCGACAGATATGCAATTAAACGCGTGTTTTCATCATCGGGATGCGCCGCAACATACAACGCCGTGCCTAAAAAATTTAATTTTTGAACCTTTTCATATAGCTGATTTGATGATAATTTCTTGGGCTCTTGTCCATGCATGGCAATCACTACAAACAATGTTAAAAAGGTAGAACATATGAACTTATTCATGCAAGAAAATAGTTTAAGTATTGAAGCAAATATAGCATTAATATAACTGAACAATCATCTGCGTATTTGGTATTAACATAATTATAACAGTCCTCATATCTATGTCAAAAATCATAAAAACAAACCTGCAAACAGGGAGGTGACAGTGAACTCTTATACACATTGTGCGTACCTATACAATGATATGCACACTTCGTATTATTCGCTCAATAAAACACTATTTTTGAGCTATGAGTTCATGATCATTTTATTTCTAGCCTTCCTTTTTTCTAAATACGATAGATTGCATCTACTTTTAACTAAAATGCTTTCCTTTGAATAAAAAAATATGTAGGTTTGTATTTCGTATAGTTTTGAAATCTGATTCCGAAATATTTGACTTTTTAGTCTTTACTTAAAAAACAACATCAATGAAATTCATAGTATCAAGCTCACAATTATTAAAACAACTTCAGGTTCTTGGAGGTGTCATTAATAGCAACAACACTTTACCTATTTTAGATAACTTCTTATTTGAATTATCAGAAAACGAATTAAAAGTTTCTGCTTCAGATTTAGAAACTACCATGAGTGCCGTTGTAGCAGTTGAGTCTGACTCTAATGGATCTATTGCTGTTTCAGCAAGGTTGTTATTAGACACATTGAAAACATTTCCTGACCAACCTTTAACCTTTAAAACGGAAGGTGAAAGCACTATTGAAATTAGCTCTGACCAAGGAAAGTATGACATGACGTTTTACAACGGAGAAGAATTTCCGAAAGCGGTCTCTTTGTCAGCTCCTAGCAACACAGTAATTCCTGCGTCTATTCTTTCAACTGCGATATCTAAAACTATTTTTGCTGCTGGTAATGATGATTTACGACCGGTAATGAGTGGTGTATTCTTTCAGTTTAGCTCTGAAAGCTTAACATTTGTTGCAACAGATGCTCACAAGCTCGTAAAGTATTCTAGAACCGATGTAACTGCAAACGAAAA
>JBELDQ010000060.1:5280-10725 GCA_042094215.1 Polaribacter sp.
CAAATAAAGCAGACGAGCGTTTGTCTTGTGATTATCAAGGTGACGATATGGAAATCGGTTTCAACTCTCGCTTTTTAAGCGAAATGTTGAACAATTTAAATGCGAATGATGTTTTAATTGAAATGTCCTTGCCAAACAGAGCAGGAATCTTAACACCGATTGACGGAACTGATGAAGGCGAGCAAGTAACTATGCTAGTCATGCCTGTGATGCTCAATAGCTAATCGAAATTGCTTACTTTGTAATACCAAATAAATACTAAAAACCACAATCATTAGATTGTGGTTTTTTGATTACATTTACTTCCATGAATTTCCTAGCCCATTTATACTTATCGGAACAAAACACCAACATAATGATTGGGAATTTTATTGCAGACGGTATCCCTGGAAATAAATTTGACATGTACCAAGAAGAAATCCAACAAGGTATTCGCTTGCACAGAGAGATAGACACTTTTACAGACACACATGCAATGGTACGAAAGAGCAAGCGAAGATTGCATGAGCGATACAAACATTACAAGGGGGTAATTATAGACATCTTTTACGATCATTATCTGGCGAAAAACTGGACGCTCTTCTCGGAAACACCCCTAGAAGAATACGTACAATCAGTCTATGCCCTATTACAAGCTAATTTTGACATCCTACCTAAAAAAACACAAGAACTACTGCCTTATATGATTCGCTATGACTGGCTTTATAACTATCAATACAAAGAAGGTATTCGGCAAGTTCTCAATGGAATGAATCGTAGAACAAAAGGCATATCTCAAATGGATTTAGCCATCGAAGATCTAGAAAATCTAGAAGATGAATTCGAACAAGATTTTATGCTTTTTTTCGAAGATTTACGTATCTTTTCTGCGCAAAAACTCAAACAAATTGACCAAACCAAAACATCATGAAAAAAATAGTTTCTATTGCATTTGCCACACTACTTCTTACTAGTTGTGCAACAAAAAAAGATGAAAAAACTACAGGGCTCATTGCAGACAAAGCAATGGTTGTTTCTGCTCGAGTGGAAGCCTCTCAAATTGGTTCAGATATCTTAAAAAAAGGCGGAAATGCCTATGATGCTATGGTGGCAACACATTTAGCACTCGCCGTTGTATATCCAATTGCGGGGAATATTGGCGGTGGCGGATTTATGGTGTATAGAAACAATGATGGAACGACCGGAGCACTCGATTTTAGAGAAAAAGCACCGTTAACAGCAAGCAGAGATATGTACCTAGATGCTGCAGGCAATGTGATCCCCGGAAAGAGCAGTTTCGGGATCAATTCTGTTGGGGTTCCTGGCTCTATTGCAGGACTTTTTGAAGTCTATAACACGCTTGGAAGCCTTCCTTTTAAGGAACTTATTGAACCCTCTATAAAATTGGCAAGAAATGGCTTTAAAGTAACAGAAAAACAAGCAAAAGCGCTGAATTCATCTAGAGAGGGCTTTGAAAAAGCAAACAATTACAACATCCTATTCAATAAAGAATGGACAGCGGGAGATCTGCTGCAGCAAGAGGCATTAGCGCAAACACTAGAGCGCATTAGGGATCAAGGCCAAGATGGTTTTTACAAGGGAAAAACAGCGCAATTATTTGTAGACTATGTAAAAGAATTGGGTGGTATCATCTCTTTGGAAGATTTAAAAAAATACAAAGCCGTTTGGCGAAAACCAATAGAGTTTACCTACAAAAACCATACAATTACATCAATGACACTGCCTGCAAGTGGTGGAATCTGCTTGGCACAGATATTGAAATCTATAGAACCTTATGACCTATCAAAAATTGAACACAATTCCACAAAATATATTCAACTACTCACCGAAGCAGAACGCAGATCCTATGCCGACAGAGCCCATTATTTAGGTGATATTGACTTTGTAAATGTTCCTAAAGATAGTTTAATAGCAGCGAATTATATACAAGATAGAATGCGCACTTTTTCTTGGGATAAAGCAACAAAATCTTCGGATGTTTCTCATGGTGAAATTTTAGGGAAGGAAAGCGACCAAACGACACACTACTCCATTGTAGATCAATTTGGAAATGCGGTCTCTGTGACCACAACACTCAATACGAGATATGGATCTAAAGTCCTTGTAAAAGGTGCTGGATTTTTCTTGAACAATGAAATGGATGACTTTAGTGCAAAACCAGGCGTACCAAATGTATATGGCTTATTAGGATCAGAAGCCAATGCAATTGCTCCTGAAAAAAGAATGCTAAGTTCTATGACACCTACAATAGTAGCTAAAGATGGAACCCTAAAAATGGTGGTTGGAACCCCAGGCGGCTCTACGATCATTACGTCTGTATTGCAAAATATTGTAAATGTTTTAGATTACAATATGGGGATGCAAGAATCTGTAAACAAACCGCGTTTTCACCATCAATGGATGCCAGATCACGTGCGTATGGAACCCAACGGATTTGATAGCATTACTAAAGGAAACTTAACCTCGTTAGGATACAAAATTATGGAGCGAAACTCACTAATTATAGGAAGAGTTGATGCTATTTTAGTATTGCCAAATGGTCAACTAGAAGGTGGTGCAGATCCAAGAGGAGATGATGCTGCTGTAGGATTTTAAACGAACAATATGCAACAAACAAGACCTTTTCATCTAGCCATTCCAGTTAAAAACTTACAAACTTGCCGCGTGTTCTATCGTGATGTTTTAAAATGCCAAGAAGGTAGAAGTTCAGCTACCTGGGTCGATTTCAATTTCTTTGGACACCAATTGGTACTTCACCAAAAGGAAGGTATGGAACTACAAACTATCAACACAAATCCGGTAGACGGACAAGCAGTTCCTGTGCCACATTTTGGTGTTGTTTTAGAATGGGATCATTGGCATTTACTTGCCAAGAGTCTAAAAGAACAAAACGTTCTATTTGTAATCGAACCTTACATTCGTTTTAAAGGAAAAGTGGGAGAACAAGCAACGCTCTTTTTTTATGATCCCGAAAACAATGCACTCGAGTTCAAAGCTTTTAAAGATGATACGCAGCTATTTGCTCATTAAATGCAATTAGCAGAAACACATATTGCCATTGCATTAAAAGCACCAACACGATTGCAAGAATATGCCGTTGGAATTTTTAAAACAACCCCAACAAAATCTGGTATTAAAAAAGCCATCAAAAAAAATTTGGTTTTTGTTAATGGTGCAGCGGCATCTACCGCACTATTCATTCATGGTGGTGAAAAAATTGAATTGTTTCAACTAGAAACGGAACTGAGTTTCAATAGACTCAAATATCCATTAGAAGTGCTCTTTGAAGATGATTTTCTAGCTGTAATCTATAAACCCTCTGGTATTCTAGTAAGCGGAAATAAATTCGTCACCATTGCAAATGCATTGACTCAAAATTTACAGAAAAGTTCAGAACCAGATGCCGTAAAACCCCAACCAATTCATCGGCTAGATTACCCAACATCTGGCGTTTTAGTTATTGGAAAAACAAGTGAAGCCATTGCAAAGTTGAGTCAGTTGTTTGAAACAAAACAAATTCGAAAAACCTATCACGCCATCTGTATTGGTGCAATGGATGCTCTTGGCTCTATAAATACACCTATTGAAAACAAGACTTCAGAAAGTAATTTTGAAGTGTTACAAACAGTAAAATCGGACCGCTTCAGCTACTTAAACCTAGTACAACTCTCCCCTAAAACAGGTAGAAAGCATCAATTAAGAATTCACCTCGCTTCTATCGGAAATCAAATTTTAGGGGATAAAGCCTATGGCAATCCACGACTCTTTTTAAAAGGCAAAGGACTCTATTTACACGCCTCTTCAATTGCATTCCAACACCCCTTTAGCAATGAAACTATTTCTGTTTCAAAAGAGTTTCCTAAAAAATTCAAATCCATATTTCCTTAAAAATAGAGACTACTGAGTTAGTTTAAGAGGCACATCACTTGAAAAAAACACCTCAAACACATAAAAGCAAAAGAAATTTTAGCCTATTAAAAACCAAATAAATACGGTACATTAGCTGTACAACAAATGATAGCATTACACGAAATGAAAAAAGCAGGAAAAATCTTTGGTATAGTACTCGCAGCAGTTGCGTTGATAGTTGCCTTTTTTTATTACAAAAACAATGAGGTTTTACCCAAGGGCATTGTAGGAAAAGAAGCAGATGCATTGGCAAGAAAAATGCTTTCCTCCTTAAACGTGGAGGCTTACGAACAGACAGAACATATTGCATGGTCTTTTAGAGGTGCACATCATTACGAATGGGATAAAGCAGCAAATAAAGTGAAGGTCTCTTGGGATACTGCTGAGGTTCTTTTAGACACGAAAACACCCAACAATTCTATTGTTCTTACAGCGAAAGAATCTACAGATTCGATGCGCCTTATACAAACAGCATTCGACTATTTTAACAATGATAGTTTTTGGCTCGTTGCTCCCTATAAAGTTTTTGATCAAGGAGTTACAAGAAGCGTTGTGAAGCACGAAGGCAAAGACGCCTTATTGGTGACCTATACATCGGGGGGCTCTACCCCTGGCGATTCTTATTTATGGATTTTAGATGCTACGGGACGACCAAAAAGCTATAAAATGTGGGTGGGAATTATTCCATTAGGTGGTATCGAGGCATCTTGGGATGCATGGAAAACAACAAGCACCGGTGCTGTACTTCCAACCCATCATAACATCGATCTTTTTGGTATGAAACTACCTATGGGAAATGTATCCTCAAGCAACCCTAAAGCAGATGCATTGGCAAAGAAGATGCTCAAAAAGATAAAACATGATGCTTATAAAAACACACGCTATTTAGAATGGAGTTTTGGAGGAAATAGATCCTTTATATGGGACAAAGAGAATCATATTGTAGATGTACTTTGGAAAAACAACAAGGTAACTTTGCATCCAAATGAGCTCAATAAAAGCACGCTATTTATTGATGGTAAGGAAACGATCGAAAACAAAGAAAAACTTCTTAAAACAGCTGAAAGAATCTTTAATAATGATAGTTTTTGGTTGGTGGCTCCTCACAAACTTTTCGAAGACGGTATTATTAGAAATACAGTAACAATAAATGGCAAAGAGGCCCTAAAAGTAACCTACACAAAAGGAGGTTCTACTCCAGGAGATTCCTATATTTGGATTTTAAATGAAGAGTTTTTACCTGTACAATTTTTAATGACTGTACCTAGCATGAACATGACAAAAGTACCTGCTACATGGGATGATTGGTTCACTGCAGCTTCAGGGACATTACTGCCTAAAACACATACATTTTCTGGTGGAAGAACCTTAAGTATGGGAATAGTAAAAGCTTATAATTAAACGCTATATTTAAGTTATGAATTCAAAGGAAATTTCAAACGGAATCTTAAAGGCATTGGGAATCACTTTAGGGATATCGCTACTGCTCTATTTTTTATACGCCATACAATCTGTCATTGTATACATTATCATAGC
>JBELDQ010000061.1:0-7696 GCA_042094215.1 Polaribacter sp.
TGTATTTTGTTCTATCAGAATAGGTTCCGTCTGCATTTGGTCTTCCCGGATTGAAACAGATTTGCGGATACTCCATTCCCATTTGTCCATCTACAGAGATTGCTTTATGGTATGGGTAATCAAAAGTATATCTTGAGTATGTCTTTAGTGTTTGGGCTACAGCTCTTGTAGAGTGCTCCCCGTACAATGGGTTTGCTTCTTTAGAATACAATGAGTAGGCCATTACTGTTTTTCCATTGATGTCTACTGCCATGGCGTCCCAGATAAATTTACGAGACGTTGCAAACGCATAATCTCTCACATTTTTAGCATGGAATTTCCATGTTTTGGTCTTCTTTACCCTCTTTTTCTCAATCTTTTCAGCTTCTTTTTGTGTTCTAATTAGGACTGGTTTATCAAAGGTCTTTCTGGCGATAGCCAACCTTTTTTGTTCTGTTTTAGTCAGTACTTCTTTTTCATTTAATAAAACGCCAGTAGCGCCTAACATATGATCTGCCGGCGTTGTAATGTTTACTTTAAAATCTCCAAATTCTAAAGCAAATTCACTACGGCCCCAGAATTGATCGTTCTGCCATCCTTCTACGTTATCATAAACACACATTCTTGGGTAAAACTGCGCAATCACATAATTGTTGTTTCCGTCTTTAGGGAAGTGCTCATAACCAGAACGGCCTCCTTGTGTTCTGTGGTTGTTAATATTATACCACCAAGCTATTTTAAATGAAAACGTATCTCCAGAAGCCAGAGGTTTTACTAAGTTAATGCGCATCATTGTTCTATTGATGCTATGAGATAAGTCACTGCCATCAAGGTTCGTAACACTCATAATTTTAAAACCACCATCAAAAGGAGCGTCTTCAAATGTTTTTTTGAAACGATCTTTACTCAATCTTCTTGGGATTCTGTTTGTTTGAATGTCTGGAGATTGTGAATCGGCAGCGCGCACATTTTGATCCAACTGTACCCATAAATAGGCTAGCTCATCTGAAGAGTTGTTATGATAGGTAATGGTTTCGTTTCCTGTTATTTGCTGTTTTTCATCGTTTAAAACAATGTCCATATCATAATCAACTTGCTGTTGGGTGTATGCCTTACCAGGAGCACCAGATGCGGTACGCTGACCATTTGGTGTCGCCAACTCGGTTGTCAATTGTTTGAACTTGTTTTCATTGGTGTGTCCTTGCTGTGTTTCTCTCTTTTGTTGGGCTAGCGAAGCTGTCGCAACAAACACGAATGACAGTAGCAGTAAACTGAGTTTTTTCATGGGATATAGTTTATAGAATTGAGTTTATTAAATTAATAGGTTAACGTGCCAATTTGTTTTCTTTTTGTTAAGAGAACACTTTTATAGTTTTTATTGACTTTTGATTTTATTAGGTTTTGCTGCGATGGGAAATGGTCTATGAGTAACGTATTTTCAACCTCAATACTCGTTATACCTTCTATATTTTCGATTTCTAAATAAAAGAAGACAGAGTCGCCATCGTATTCTTTGCCTATGTAGTTAAAATCGACTGATTTTTTATTGACAACAAAAGACAGATGGTTTTCGAGGTATTCTTTGAAATATCGATCACTATCTTCCAATTCTTTTTGGGTGTCTAGTTCAAATTTTTTCGAATGAATTTTGTTTAAAGTAGTTTCTATATCATCAATAAAAACATTGGTAATCACCTCAATGGATTGTTTCTCGTCGTTAAACTCTATTTGGGTTAGACTTAAGTAATATTTATGGGCTGTAAAAGCAAAAAAGGGAGCAATAAATAAGAGCAGTAGCATTTTTTTTATTCTCATTACATCAGTATTGGTCTGTAAATTTGAACAATTCTGCGGAGCTGCACAAATTATTTATTGTTTTCTATCACGATGAGATATGATTTACTTTCTTTTAACAAAACTTTAAGAAGCTCTAGGTGTTTTTCCTCTTTGAATAGTGTTTCAATTCCTAGAGAATCACAATAGGTTAAAAAGTGATGGTACTTTTCTTTTGGGATTTTTAATTTTACAAAAAAGAAATCTTCTCCTAGCAGCTTTATAAGTTGATTAGGAAAACGTTCTTTAAAGTTTATTTTTTTTCTTAACGCCCTCTTTTTCTCTAAATAGGGATCAGAAAAGCTCATTATTGATAGCGGTAAACCCGCAGTTTTGGCAATAGGGTCGGTTAATAGTTGTGCATTGTCCGGTTTTTTTAAATGTTGCTCATCTGCACCAATGGCCATCTCCATTATTTCTTGATGAGGAATATCCATAATGGAGCCTATGAGCATTTCTATCTGTTCTTTAATGCTATCTTTTTTCGGTGTCAAAATATCTGAAGTCAACGTTCCTTTTAGTTGGTTTGTAATCACAACTTCCTCTAAAAGATTGTTGCGAGATATGACATGTACTTGCAGGAATTTCTCTTGTAAATTTCCTTTTTTTACTTTTATTTTTTTTGAGATGTATTGAATGTTCGAAATGTGTAACCAGTCACCTTCGCTAACGGAGATTTTAAATTCTCCCTTTTTGTTCGAAATTGTTCCCATTTTTGCAGTTTCATTATAAATATGCATATTCTCAATGGGAGAGAAGCTTGTGTCATAAATTATACCTTTTAGAACAAGTGTGTTTTGAGAAAAGGAACAATGTATCAATAACCATAAGCATGTACATAAGTGTAGCTGTTTCTTCATTTGATTTTTTTGTTCATTTATTGCTGACTTAAACGTATGTGTTGATCACTCTGTCTGTGTGGAAAGGTTTTACTTTGCGATAGCAGTGCAGCTGTTAGTTCTAATCGATTTCCGTTTTTATAGGTGGTAAGAATATCGGCATGCAAGCAGTAGTTTAAGAATAAGTTGATATATTCTTTTTCAATCTTTAATTGCTGCACAAAAAAGGAGTCAGAAAATATTTTTCGTATGGTTGACAATCTATGGTCTTTCAGTTTTTCGCGCTGTAACGCTCTCGCTTCTGAGGTGTTTCCATTAAAAAAATTGATCATTTGATCTAAATCAATAGATGCACTTGTAAGGTTTATTTTACCAATTGCTTTTTGCTTTGTTTTGTTCGTATTTGCATAAGGAAGTTTTAAGTTGGGAGCATAGGCAAGAGCTTCGGGCATGATTTGCGGATCCACATACAATATAGAATGCTGTTTTTTGAGGGCTACCTCATTTAGCACATTTGTTTTAATAGCGAGTTGAATAACGATTTTCTTTGTTGCTTGTGCTGTTTCAGAAATAACGACATGCTGACTCTCAAAGCTCATATGTGAAATATTCAAGGTATCTCCAACATGCACAAATAATCTAAAGATACCATTTGTATTTGTGTTAGTTCCAAGAAGACTTGCGTTGTTCACAATATGTACATGTTCTATTGCAGCTTTATTAGAAAGGATACGTCCTATGAGCTCAAAACTTTGATTTTGTTGCGAAAAAAGCGAGTCTATACCAAAAAGTAGCACTAAAAAAAAAGAATACTGCCTTATCATAGATACAAATAACGCACTGAAGACTCTTAATACTCTATTAATACACCTATAAATGTTTGTTAAAGAAAAGAGAAGGTACTCTTAAAATAAGTTGGTAGTTTTGGTTACATTTGATGTATGAAAAATTTAATTATTGCGAGTACATCTACCATTCATGGAAGTGATTATTTAGACTATTTATTGCCCACATTGAGAGTACATTTTAAGAATGTAGCTACGCTTTTATTTATTCCCTATGCACGTCCTAGCGGAATTTCATATGACCGCTATACGTCTAAGGCAAAAGAAGCCTTTGCTAAAATAGGGGTAGAGGTAAAAGGTATTCATGAGTTTGATTGTCCGAAAGAGGCAGTTCAAGGAGCAGAAGCAATTTTCACAGGAGGAGGAAATACGTTTGAATTGGTGAATCAATTATATGCTAATGCTCTCATTGTTGATTTACAAGTAGCTATAGAAAAAGGAACTCCTTATTTAGGAACAAGTGCGGGGAGTAATATTTGTGGCTTAACGATGATGAATACCAATGACATGCCTATTGTATATCCACCAAGTTTTGATACGTTGGGTTGTATTCCTTTTAATATCAATGCCCATTATTTAGACCCAATTGTCGGATCTACACATATGGGAGAAACGAGAGCAACAAGAATACAAGAGTATCACGCCTACAATACAACTGCTGTACTCGGTTTGAGAGAAGGGTCTTGGTTAGAGGTCACTCATAATAAGATCGTTTTAAAAGGAAGCTTAACGGCAAGAGTTTTTAAGCAAAACGAAAAGCCTTATGAAATAACAAGTGGTACTGAAGTGTTGTTATAGCAACAAGGCTGAGAGTTTTAGACAATCAGCCTTGAGTAGTTTTTAGTTATAGATACGTATAGTATGTGATTCCTTAGGTGTGAATTGATGAGGTGTTAGAAGTATCAATTTAATACTTAACGTAATCCACAATTTCTAATCCATATCCAATCATACCTACACGTTTTTCTTGCGTTGTGTTAGAAACTAATCGTAGTTTATGAATGTCTAAATCATGCAAAATTTGAGCACCAATTCCAAAATCTTTACTGTCCATTTTAATACGTGGAGCTTTCATTTGACCGTTTGCTTGAGATTTTTTTAGGATATCCAAACGCTTTAATAAATTTTGAGATTGGTTTTGCTGATTGATAAATAAAATTGCTCCTTTTCCAGATTCTGTAACAGTTTGGAACATTTTATCAAGTTTCTTATCAGCATTGTTGGTTAAGGTTCCTAAAATATCATTATTGACAAGGGTAGAGTTTACTCGGGTAATAACAGGTTCGTCTTTTGCCCAAGACCCTAAGGTTAATGCAAGGTGTACTTGTTTATTATTGGTTTGCTGATAGGCTCTTAATCGAAATGTCCCAAAACGAGTTTCTATGTCGTAATCTTCTTTCTTTTCAATTAAAGAATCGTGCTCCATTCTGTAAGCAACAAGATCTTCAATTGAAACAATTTTTAAGTCGAATTTTTCGGCAACTTCCATAAGTTGTGGTAAACGAGCCATGGTACCATCATCATTCATGATTTCTACAATTACACCTGCAGGATCAAACCCTGCTAATCGTGCAAAATCAATAGCTGCCTCTGTATGACCAGTTCTACGTAATACTCCGCCTTCTTTTGCAATTAGTGGGAAAATATGTCCAGGTCTCGCAAGGTCAAAGGGTTTTGTTTCTTCATTAATTATTGCTTTTATAGTTAAGGCTCGATCACTTGCTGAAATTCCAGTAGTCACTCCTTTCCCCTTCAAATCAATAGAAACGGTAAACGCTGTCTCCATAGGGTCTGTATTGTTGTGAACCATCATACCTAATTGTAGTTCTTTACTTCGCTTCCCTGTAATTGGAGCACATATTAAACCTCGGCCATGTGTTGCCATGAAATTAATCATTTCAGGTGTCACTTTTTCTGCAGCAGCAACAAAATCACCTTCATTTTCTCTGTTTTCGTCATCTACAACGATAATCACTTTTCCATTTCTAATATCTTCAATGGCTTCAGAAATTGTGTTTAGTTGTATATGTGTTGGTTTAGAATTTTCCATTATGTGTTGCCTTTTTTAGAGACTATTTTTTTTATAAATTTTGTTATCGGTTGTAAAAATACATCAATATTAAAGATTCCTTTATCTTTTGTGGCTCGAACTGTTAAAAATATTCCAAAAGGAACCATGACTATTGCAGAAATCCAAGAACCAAAAATGGCAGAAATTGAACTGTCCTCTGCGAGGTTCTTTCCGAATGTATTTGTGAAGAAGTACAACACATATATGGAAATAGCTAGAATCATTGGCAGTCCGAAACCTCCTTTTCTAATGATAGATCCCAAAGGTGCTCCAATAAAAAATAAGATCAAACAAGAGAGCGAGAACGCAACTCTATTATAGTATTCTATCTCATAAACATTGAGTTTTTTTCGCTTGTATTTGAAAGTACGCTTTTGACTTTTGATAATGTCTATGGCGCTCTTATTTCTTGACAATGAAGCTCTTATAATACCTAATTGGGTAGCTTCGTCAAAATTATTTAAAATTACAGAATCTAGTGCACTGGCTGTAGTATCTTTTTGAGAGTGAAAAAGTTTTTTAGCATCTACTTTTTTATAGAAATTTTGTGCTCTCCCTTTTAGATATTCATGATAATCTACCTCTATTTCGGGGATTAATTTTTCTAACTCTCCTAAGCTTTTCATATCCTTGCTTTGAAGATTTCCATCTTCTTTTAAAGAGTCTCTAGGCATGTTTATAATAATGGTGTACTGTTTAAATGCAGCTGTAGAGGCTGGCATATTAATTCTACTTTTTCTTA
This sequence comes from Polaribacter sp., assembly GCA_042094215.1. Taxonomy (GTDB): domain Bacteria; phylum Bacteroidota; class Bacteroidia; order Flavobacteriales; family Flavobacteriaceae; genus Polaribacter. Next base: position 6,310 of record JBELDQ010000061.1, read on the forward strand.
GATTTAGGTGGTCTTCAAAAAAGTAACCGTCATTTAATACCAAGGTCATGTAACGTTGTCCTTCTGGATTTATAATTTTTCCTGTTTTGGCAGTGATGATTTTTTTATTTCCCTTACGTTCGCTTAAATCATAGATTTTAACGTTTTTAAGTTGGTCTTCATTTTCGCCAAATTTTTCGTCAAATTTAATATGATATCCAGGTATTTCTGTATTGAAGGCACCAGGAATTAGTGCTAGTAATGGTTTCTGTTTTTTGATGTTTTGGTATAGGTTTTTTTGCTTAAAAACAGCGTAAGGAAATATATTGTTTAGGAAGAAGAAGTTAATCACGCTCATCAGAACTGTTAGTAGAATTAGGGGGCGCACTAATCTTGGCAGCGAGATTCCAGCAGATTTAGCAGCCGCAAATTCATAGTTTTCAGAGAGATTTCCCAAGGCCATAATAGCTGATAGTAAAACGCCAATAGGCAGTGCCTGTGGAGTTACAATTAAAGCAGTGTAATAGAGAAACTTAAAAATAAAAAATAAATCAATCCCTTTTCCTGCGATGTCCTCAAATGCCAACCATAATGCTTGCATCACTAGTACAAATAGCACAATGAGAAAGGTTGCCAAGAAAGGCATGATGAAACTTTTTAGGATGTATTTGTCTAAAATTTTCAATGGTATAGAAAGTATGTGTTAATCTATGATATAGTTTTGTTTTAAATACATATCCTTTTCAAAAGCGAAGGTAGTTGTAGGTAAATTTTGATTATGCTTAAATGAAGTGATTTCGAACGTAGTTTTCGAGTTATTAGCTCCTGTTTGCGTCAGTTCAATGATGTGTTTTGTACTTTTATCAATACCTAACTCTACTTTTACAATATCAGAATCACTATCCATTGGGATAAGGATAATATACTGAATTTTTTTAGCTTTGCGTGTTTTGAGTTCCCCCAATTCAAAGGTATAGCCTTCTTTGTAGAAAGTGAATAGCTTTGACGGGTATATGAAACCATCATCTTCTTCAAGATCATCTTCATTAATGGCAATTTCTTTTTCTTCATGGTTGATTACATACAATTTTGAGCCATCAAAAAGAAAGGTATTTCCGAGGTAAGTTAAGTTGTATTTTTCTCCCTCAAGAGCAATGATTCCTTTCATTGGTGGTTCGTCACCGGCTAGTATACCAGCATCTTCATTACTCAAACTAGAATTAAAAGCAATGGTCATATTTGTGTATGCTGCCATTTTTTCTGAGACTTCATCCAATAGTTTTCTAGCCTTATTTTCTTGTCCAAAACTTAGGGATGTACTTCCTATTAGTATCAGACAACTCAGTATAATTTTTTTCATCAATGTATATTTATATATTTTCATTTTCTAATAATTGATCTAAAGCGA
>JBELDQ010000061.1:7796-10549 GCA_042094215.1 Polaribacter sp.
GATTTCTGCAGCCTCTCTAAATAATTTATCTCTATCAGAGATATCTATATCAATACCTGTGCCACCTTCTTCACCAATATATTCTGGCAGTAGGTGCGCTTCAGCATAGGCTCTTTGAGAACCTATAAAGTCTGTTATTTTCTCTACTTCAGGTGTGTCAACAAAAGCACACTGAATTCTATTCAGGTCATTTCCTGCAGTATATAATAGATCTCCTCTACCAATTAATTGATCAGCTCCTCCAGCGTCCAGAATAGTTCTTGAATCAATTTTAGAGGTTACTCTAAACGCAATTCTAGCAGGGAAATTTGCTTTTATAATTCCCGTAATTACATTTACCGAGGGGCGTTGCGTCGCAACGATTAGATGAATTCCAATGGCACGAGCCAACTGTGCTAGTCTCGCAATTGGTGTTTCTACCTCTTTACCGGCTGTCATAATTAAATCGGCAAACTCGTCAATTACCAAAACAATGTATGGCAAGAATTCATGACCATCGTTCGGATTTAATTTACGTGCTTTAAATTTCGCATTGTACTCTTTGATATTTCGTACCATGGCAGTTTTTAACAGATCGTAGCGTGCATCCATCTCTATACAGAGTGAATTTAGTGTATTGACTACTTTTGTTGTATCTGTAATGATGGCATCTTCACTATCGGGCAATTTAGCTAAGTAGTGACGTTCTATCTTATTAAATAAAGTCAGTTCTACTTTTTTCGGGTCTACCAATACAAACTTTACCTCAGCAGGGTGCTTTTTGTAAAGTAGAGATGTTAAAACGGCATTCAATCCAACAGACTTTCCTTGTCCGGTTGCTCCGGCCATCAATAGGTGTGGCATTTTGGCTAAATCAACAACAAAGGTTTCGTTTGATATTGTTTTACCAAGCGCAATTGGCAACTCCATTTGAGATTCTTGAAATTTCTTAGAAGAAATCACAGAATGCATTGAAACTATGGTCGATTTTTGATTAGGAACCTCAATTCCAATAGTTCCTTTACCCGGTATTGGAGCGATGATTCGTATACCAAGAGCAGATAATGACAGCGCAATATCATCTTCTAAATTTTTAATTTTAGAAATTCTTATTCCGGCGTCTGGCACTATTTCATACAAGGTAATTGTTGGCCCGACGGTTGCTTTAATTTTAGAAATACCTATTTTGTAATTTTTGAGTGTTTCTAAAATTTTATTTTTATTGGCTTCTAATTCTTCTGGGTCAATAGAAATACTTTCATTGTATTGCTTTAGTAGGTTGAAGGTAGGAAATTTAAAATTACCTAATTCGAGCGTTGGATCAAATTCGCCAAAATCTTTGACCAATCTGTCTGATAAGTTTTCCGTTACTGATTTCTCTTCTTCAATTTTTTCTACAGCAATTTCAACATCTTCAGACGCTTGTTTTTCTATTTCTGTAGGGACTTGGGTATCCATAACAATGTTTAAGAGCTCCTCACTTTGTTCAGTCTCTTTGTGCTGATGAACTTCAGAGTGGTTGCTAATTGTTGGTTGTAAGTTTTTTATAGACAATTCAAATTCTGATGTTTCAAGTTTTTTGTCTTCAATGGCTTTATTTTCTTGCGAGAGTTCTCTTTCAATGAAAGGCTTATCCATTGGAGTAGGAGCCGATATGTTTTTCTCTACTTTCTCTCTTTTGCTACTTTGAAGTTTTTTAATAATACGCTCTGGAGTGACTTTAAAACGAACAATGATATATGTTAATACTAGAAAAGTTAACACCAAGGCTAATCCTGTTTTTCCCAAAAATAATTGTAAGTACTCATTGATTTCAACACCTATAATCCCTGCAAAAAGAATTAATTTGTTAGGCATAAACCCGAGAGAAATTGAAAACCAAAGCATTATCAGTATGCCCCAGTTCCAGGTTTTAAATGTTTTTCTGACTGGTACCTTAAACAAGCTATACAAGCCCGTTAAAAATAGTAGTATGGGGAGTATAAATGCAGCTAATCCAAAACCTTTGTAGATAAAAAAGTGACTCAAGCTGGCACCTACCTTACCCAATAAGTTTTGTGCTTTTATTGTCTGATTTCCAAATTCATTGAGTGCGCTTTGATCTGCTTTCCAAGAAAAGAAAAAAGAGAAAAAAGCAATGGTAAGAAATAGTGAGAACAACATTAAGAATATGCCAAAAACAGTATGCGTTTGTCTATTTTTCAAAAAACTCTTTAGGTTTTGAAATTTAGATGTTTTAAGCGTTTTCGTTTGTATTGATTTCGTCTTTTTTGCCATTCAGAGATGCGAGATTTGTAAAATGTAAATATAGGGTTTTGCTTAAAATAACTCTAGTATTTTTGGGATGTAAATAATGGCACTAATAACCAATGCAAAAATAGCAGCAAAAGCAGGTGCTCCTGCAGCGATATCTTTTATAAGACCAATTTTTTCATGGTAATTAGGATGTACAAAATCTGCCATTTTTTCTATAGCTGTATTTGAAGCTTCTGCCACCAAAACGAGTGCCCAAATGATTAATTGGAACATCCATTCTGTTGCAGAAATATTAAAATAATACCCCAATCCGATCGCGGCTATTCCAAGAAAGAATTGCATTTTAATACTGTCTTCTGTAGTTAAAAGTAGCCACAATCCTTTTAAAGCAAATTTTAAGCTTCGGAGCCTTCCGCGCAAAAAACCATCGTTAGGATTCTTCATTATTGGACTGCTTTTAATGCGTTTTCGTAATTTGGTTCATCTGCTATTTCAGAAACTTGTTCGGAATAGCAAAC
>JBELDQ010000062.1:0-10476 GCA_042094215.1 Polaribacter sp.
AAGTCATGAAATGTCACAGGAGAAATTTGGGCAACAGCACCTTGATGGTTTTTATGTTTAGATAAGCGGTCTAATTTTTCTACAGGAACCATACTTGTCGTAAGTCCTTCTTTTTTAATGAGACCGTTTAATTCTGAGAACAAGTTTCCTTTCAAGTCTTTTTGCAAGTACACCTTACTAATCGTACTTCCACTATTGATGGCTTCAATAATTGCTCTAATTCCAAAAATGACTGTTGTTGTATGTTCCATGTTGCAAATGTAGGTATAAATAAAAAAACCACCTCGTTAGAGGTGGTTTTTAAAAAAAAATCAAAAGTGATTTTTATAAATTTTGATCAGCTTCTGTAATCGCATCATTAAGATTGATTTCAGCAAGTGGTATTTGGAATGTGAATCTATAATCACCTGCAGGAATGTCGTAGTAAGCACTTGGAATATTTGGGTGCGAACTATTATCATAAACTCTGCTTAGACCAACTCCCCATCTTTTCATATCTAACAATCCGAATCCTTCTCCCCATAACTCTATTCTTCTGTGAAGTTTGATTTCGTCCATTAAAGAAGTTCCTGTGTTTGATGATTGTGTATATGAAGCATCTCTTGTAGAAACTAATTTAAACAAAGCACTTGCAGCAGTTCCATCATCTCCATTTTTAGCAGCAGCTTCAGCTTCAATTAAATACATTTCAGCAACACGCATAAATACGTAGTCTGCTTCAAAGAATGTATTATCATAGAATTTGTAATTGTATATTTGACCAGGTAACGGTGTTTTAATTGCTCCATTGTCTGGGCCAAACCAATTTTTTCTGATGTCAGTTGCAGGAATTGCATTGTACAATCTTTTGTCTATTGTTCTGTGATGACCTAACTGACCAGGGTATCCTGGAGTGTAGCCATTACCTGCATGAAATGAAGGAGAGTACGATTGCATTTGACTAAAAAACGACGCATAGTATGAAGTTGTATCAGCATTTAAGTCAGAACCAAATAACCACTCAGGATTGTCGATTGTTTGAAAACCATCTAACATTGAAGCCCCTGATAAAGATCCTCCTGCTTGAGCAATTCTTGCATATTTGATAGCATTGCTGTTATCACCTTTTAATAGATAGAAACGAGCTAACATTCCAGCTGCAACAGGTGTGTTAATTGCAGTTTTATTTGGCCTTGCATATCCGTTTATTCCAGCATAACCTTCAGTTAAATCTTTCTCAATTTGAGTGTAAATATCTTCTACCGTTAGCCTACCAAAACCTGGACCGTTAACTAGATCTGCAGTCGGGTCAACAAGTGGCACGCCTGCATCAGTCATTGCAGGATTTCCTTTTTGATAGATTTGAATTATTTGGTAATAAGAAAAACCTCTAACTACTTTAGAACGCGCAAGAACATGCTTTAAATTATCATTTAATCTTGATTCGTCAATACCACCAATTAAAGCAATTGTTTGATTTGCATTTTTGATAATTGTATAGTAGTAATCCCATATAGTCGATGTCCATCTCACATCTTGAATACGAGCATTGTATTTGTAGTACTCGTCATACCACCATCCATTGTTCGAGTCAATCATGTCATTCGACATAATATCCATCATCACATCAATAGATTTCTGTCCGTAATCCATGTGTCCACCGTCACCAGCAACACCATAAGTTCTTAAGTTATTTACAGTTCCGGTATCGAATGAACTTGCAATGGTTAATAAGGCTTCTGGAGACTCTTCTGCTAATTGAGCAATTGTCTCATCTGTTACGATGTTTTCATTATCGGATTCGATAAACTTTTCAGTACAGCCCACTGTTGCAAAAAGAAGTGCAGCTGCGAAGTAATATATTTTTTTCATTTTATTATTATTATTAAAAGTTAATATTAACACCTAATGTATACGTTTTCAAAGGTGCATATCTAACAGCACTATTACCTCCAGTTACACTAGCTCTTGGATCAAAACCTTGACGCCCTGAAGCAGACCATAGTCCAATATTATTTCCTAATGCATAGATTCTTAAGCTGCTCAATCCTACCTTTGATACAACATCACTATCGAATGTATATCCCAAAGATACGTTATTTAAACTAATATAGTCTGATGATTCAATAAATAAATCAGACGTTGCATAACTCGTTGTACCATCAAAAACACGTGGTAATGTTCCTGTTGGGTTTGTTGCAGACCAAGTTTTAGCGTAATCTCTATGGAAGTTATCTCCAACAGCTCCAGAGAAACCATCGTTGTAAATTGCGTCGTACGCATATCCTCCAAATTGGTATGAAAAGTCAAGTCCAAAGTCAATACCTTTATAGGTGATGCTTGTTGAGAATCCACCGTAAACTTCAGGTAAAGCTGACTTATCTAACATAGTTTCTGTAGCTCTAGATCTTTCTTCTGTAAACCCTTCCGTAGGTGTTGTTCCGTCGCTAGCAAACTCTTGTGTCGTTGCCCATATTGCATGACCCGTTGTATCGCTAATTCCAGTATAGTCATACGTATAATAATCATATGCACTTCCACCTTTAACCCATCTGTAAATACCATTATCGATAAATTCTCTTCCAGGAGCCAATTTGGTAATCTCATTTTTATATTTCGTAGCATTTACATCTACGGTCCAAAATAAATCTTTGTTTTGAACAAGTACATAAGATAGGCTCATTTCAATACCTCTGTTTTCCATATCCATTACGTTTTCTGGTACAGACGGTAATCCTGTAGAATTTGGTAATGGTCTGTTAAAAATTAAATCTGAAATTTCTCTTTTAAAATATTCAGCTTCTAGTTTTAATTTATTGTCAAACATTCCTAATTCAAAACCAAAGTTTAAGTTAGTGGTAGTTTCCCACGTTAAATCTTTGTTTCCTAAAATGTTTTTCTCAGGGCTAAATTCTAATCCGTCAGAAACAACACTCCACTGGTCAACATAAGGAGCATAGTTTCTTCCTCCTCCAGGATAAGCTACAAAGTCGTTTCCTTGTTGTCCAAAACTTGTTTTAAGTTTTAATTCGCTAATCCATTCTACGTCTGACATGAAGTTTTCCTTAGAAACTCTCCAAGCAGCACCAAATCCATAGAAGTTACCCCATCTATTGTCTGGGTGAAATACAGAAGATCCATCTCTTCTAAAACTTGCATTTACGTAATATTTACTATCGTAGTCATACAAGACTCTTGCAAAGTATCCTTCTAGATTGTATTCTGTTGGTCCACCCGATACACTTCCTGCTCCATCGTTCTCAGCAAATAAATCTAGAGAGATATCTGAAGAAAGGAATTGATCTCTTTTTCGAGCATTCATATATTTTCCGTAATACTGAGAAGATTCATGTCCAAGTGTCATTTCAACATTGTGAACATCATTGAAGTTCTTTTTCCAATTTAGCAATTGCTGGTTCGTAAAAGTTGTACTTTTACCATACGTATTGCTAATTCTACCATTTACATCAGAACTAGATGCACTACCTACTACTTTATTTGTGTAATTTGTTGTATTGTAAAAATTATAGTCAATACCAAAGTTATAGGTAAATGTAAAATCTTTTAAGAAGTTGTACTTCGCGTATACTCTTGATGATAAGTTGTCACGGTCTGATTGATTTACATTCAATGTCTGTAATGCATGTGGATTAGAAAAACCATTAACTGGTCTACCTGCGATTGCATTTGGAGAAGTCACATCTGACCAGTCCCATTGTTTATTTCCTTGATCGTCTAGTGCGAAGGCACCTGTCTCGTGGTCTCTTGCAAATACAGAATAGATAGGAGCTAAATCTCTTACCCATGCAAAGTTACCTGTAATATTATTTGTTAGAGTTCCTCTTTGCTCACGGTTTGCGTAGTTGAAAGATAATCCCATTTTAAAGCTATCTGTAATTTGGCTATCGATATTTGCTTTAATTGTATATCTCTGGAATCCTGTATTTACGTTATACCCTTCATTATCTTCATGACCTAATGAGAAGAAATAATTTGAATTGTCTCCACCTCCAGAAACACTTAAGTAAGTTGAGTTTACACCACTCGCGTCATTGAAAAGTAAATCTCTCCAGTCTGACTTCCATAATTCTGCTCCACCTCTGGCTTTTCCTGTTAAAGGGTCTACAACAGTGCTGTTATCTCCACCGTAAACGTTGTATATTAGACCAACTGGACCCGTGATAAGGTTGTTAGATGCATTTGCTCCGGCAACGTCTGCTGCTGTTCCGTTTGTAATCATGTCATCATTCTTCAACATAGTCCAATACGCTTCGTAGTACTCTCCAGCACCCGTCATCACATCATAATCTTTGGTTGCACGACTTGTAAAACTAGTCTTACTATCTAAAGAAAATCTAACTTTTCCTTTCTTACCTTTTTTAGTGGTAACAATAATTACACCATTCGCACCTCTGTTACCATATAAAGCAGCTGCAGACGCATCTTTCAAGAATGACATTGACGCAATATCATTAGGGTTTATCGATGTAATTGATTCGTTAAAAGGCACTCCATCTACAACGTAAAGAGGAGCTGATGATCCAGTCAAAGATCCAATACCTCTAAATCTCACTGTTGGAGCTGCACCTGGTTGGCCTGAATTGGTGTAAATCTGAACACCGGCTACCTTTCCTCTTAATTGAGCAACAGCATTACCAGAAGCTACTTTTGCAAACTCTTCTGATTTCACCTCTGTTACTGAACCTGTTAATGATTCTTTTGTTTGTGTACCGTATGCAGTAACTACTACCTCGTCTAAAATGTTAGAATCTTCTTCGAGCATTACATTGATTACAGATTGTGATGCAACTGTTTTTTCAGTGGTAACATATCCTAAGTAGCTGAAACGTAAAATAGCCCCCTGTTTCGCTTTGATTGTATATTTACCATCAAAATTAGTTTCTGTACCAGTTGTGCTACCTTTAATCATAACACTTACACCAGGTAATGCTCCTGACTGGTCAGAAACGACACCTGTTACAGTTTTTTCTTGTGCAAATGAGAATTGCACTACTAACGCTAGAAAAAGCGTTAAAAATCCATTAAACTTTGTTTTCATTGTATAATTATTTGAATTAATTGCTCAAAAGTCTTAAATTAAAGTTAAAAAAACGAATTTTTAACGTTTTATTTTAAGAAAATGTTGACGCGTTGTGAATTTATAAGTTCGTTTTTTTTTTAGTTTTTCTTAATCGTGAAGTTGTGATCGGTAATTTGATTGTAAAATTTGTGATAATGGGAATGGACTTGTCTGTGGTTTGTAGGTATTAGCGTTGTGTTATTTTATAATAGTGAGGCATAGGCTGTTGTAATTACTTGTTCAGTATATTTGTGTGTTCTCTTGTGGATTATAGTGAGTGATCTATGTGTTAGTGATGATGGTTTGTAGAGATGTGTAGTTTTCGTGAGAGAGCCTCTTAGTAATAGAAGATTGCACAAAAAAAAGCCAGAGAAACGAGTTTCTCTGGCTTTTCATTATAGTCTAGTTCGCTATGCGGCTTCTAGTGTATCAATATTAGTTGACGTTTGGATTTGAATCAATTTCACTTTGTGGAATCGAAAATTTCATTTGGTCATCTAAAGCAGGTATTACTAAATCTCCTGCAGGTTGCACCGGATTTAACCTTCCGTCTTGTCTATTTAAGCCTACGCCATTTCTAGCCATATCAAAAGCAGCAACACCATCACCCCACAATTCAATTCTTCTGTATGTTAGAATTTCATCCACTAGGGCTTGTCCTGTTTTGGTAGATTGTGTGTAATTAGGATCTCTAACACTGTTCAATTGGAATAAAACTTGTTGTGCTTCTGAATCTTTTGACTGTTTAGCCAAAGCTTCTGCCTTTGTTAAGTAAAATTCTGTATTTCTTAGGTAGATGTAATCACCGATAAACTGACCTGGACCAGGTTTTGCATAAAATTTTAAGCTCGTATATTTTGGAGTGATGTTATAGTGTCCCCAAGTTCCTGGAACTGTAATTACACCAGGACCGTAATTTTGATCTGAAAACCATGCTTTTCTTTTATCGGTGTCAGGAATCATGTCATACAAGTTCGAGTTGATTGTTTTAAAGTGGTTCCATCCGCTGTAACCATCATTAATTTGACTTGTATGAGAAAAGAAAGATCTGTATACTTCAGAAGTCGTTGCAGTTACTTGCGCTCCCCATACTGTTTCTGATACAGAAAGTTCATCAAAACCATGTGCAATATTGCTACTGATACTTCCAACATTCATTGCAATATCGGCATATTTTTCAGCTTCTGACCAATTTTCATAGGTTAAGTGATATCTTGCCAAGTAGGCTGCCACAACACTTCCGTCTACTTCTTCTTTACTAGCTCTTGCATAATTTTTTAAACCACTGTAAGCTAGGTTTAGATCCTCAAGTATTTGCGCTTTTACCTCTCCAACAGTTGATAGTGGGTTTCCAGTAAGCTCTCCTTTGTCAATTGGAACTGCTAATTCTGAGTCAGCTGCTCTTGTGTGCTGGTATGCTCTAACTAAGTAAAAATAAGCAATAGCTCGGTACGTATGTGCTTTGTACTTGTAAACTAATAATTCTTCGCTTGTTACTGTGTCTGGAATAAGGCTAATAACTTCGTTGGAATCCTTGATCACCTTATAAAAGAATGACCACATAAACTCATTGTCTCCACTAGATGGAATTACATTAAGGTATCTATTGTAGGATCCAAACCAAGTAGAACGGCTCATGTCCATGTCATTCCCTCTTAAGTCTTGACCTAAGTCGATTGCTTTCAATCCAAATTGGCTTGTACCAGCACCACCGTCTCTTAAAAACGATAGAATGGCACCGTCAATAGATTGAATTCCTACAATACCTCCAGCTTCTGAAATGGCATTAAAATGCCCAGAAGTTAGGTATTGTTCATTTTCAAAATTTTGATCTAAATCAGCACAAGATGTGAAGGCCAATACAAACAGAAAGGCACAATATTTGGCTAGTTTAGGAATCGTGTATATACTTTGTTTCATAATATTGTATTTATTGAATTATAATTTGACGTTTACACCAAAAGAAATGGTTCTATTGGCTCCATATTCAGCAGATGATGCTCCTGTAGAATTCAAACGAGGATCGTAACCTTGTCTTGCACTGTAAAGTAAGAAAGCATTGTTGATAGTACCGTAAAACTTCAAACTCTTAATGTTGTATTTTGTGAGTGCTTCGTCTTCCAATAAATAGCCAAGCGTTATGTTGCTTAAACTCAAGTAACTCAAGTCTACTAATCTTTGGTCAGAAGAAGCGTATTGATTCGGCATTAAAGGATCGAGCCTTGGCAATGATGCGGTTGGGTTGTCTGTTGTCCAAGTTTGGTTGTAATCCGGGAAATTCGTAATATCTTGTGTTGCACCTAACAAAGAATAATACTCATTATCAATTCCATACCCACCTAATTGGTATGCAAATTGAAGACCTAAAGACCAATTCGCAACGTCTATGGATGCTCCAAATCCTCCTGTAATCGCAGGAATTGCTTTTTTATCAAGGAAATATCTATCAGCTTCTGCATATTCTTCTGTGATGATATCTTCACCTGTAGCAGGATCTTTCTTATACCATTGCGCATTTCCATTATCAGGATTAACTCCTGCTGATTTTCTCATGTAATAATCAAAAATACTTCTTCCAGTTACTCTTCTGAAGTTTCCAGCCTGAATCGAGTCTCTTCCTACAGGAAGCTTTGTGATTTCGTTTTGCAATGTAGAAAGGTTGGCGTTGATATTGATATTTACTTTATCGTTTCTTACAACATTCCAAGCGATATCAGTTTCAAAACCACTGTTCACCATCGAACCGATATTTTCTGGTTTTGATGGAGCTCCAGTAGACAATGCTAATGGTGTGTTAAATAACAGGTCATTTGTTGTTTTGCTGTAGTATCCTAAAGATAAATTCACTTTATTGAATAAACTCATTTCATAAGCAATGTCAAAACTTCCTGCTCTTTCCCATGTTAAATCAGGGTTTCCTAGGTATAATAACTGCAACGTTAAGTTGTCATTACTTTCATTTACATCATACTGGTTTTGGTAAGCAACATAGTTACGTCCTCCACCTGGATATAAAATTCTATCATTACCTGTAGTACCATAATTTACTGCCAATTTTGCGTAGTTTACGGTTTCAGAGATGTCTTCCATGAAATCTTCGTTACTAATAATCCATGATGCACCAGCAGACCAGAAAGCTCCCCAACGAGTGTCTGCAGAGAATACAGATGAAGCATCGTATCGAGCCGTCAAGTTTAAGTAATAGGTATCATCTAAACCATAGATAAATCTTGAGAAATACCCTTCAGTATTGTACTGTGTATTGTAGTTGCTCGAACCAATATATTTAGATGCATTATCTAAAATAGGACTTAATGTTCCAACAATGTTGTATTTTGTTAAACTCAGTGTTGATCCTTTTTGCTGATAGGTTTCGTGTCCTAAAATAACATCAAAACTATTACGTCCAAATTCTTTGTTCCACGTAAGTAATTGTTGGTTTGTAAAAGCAGAAAAGGTATTGATTCCATTGGTTAATAAACCATTTTGAGATTGCGCAAATGCTCCGGCTCCTGGTTTCCTGAAGCTGATGTTTTTGTCAGTTTGCGTAAGGTAGTTCATTACGTATTCAAATTTGATATCAAAAGGAAGATCAAATTTAGCTCTAAAAGCAGCGTTGAAGTTATCTCTTTCATTGGTTTGATCTGAATTTTCAATAACAGCAAGCGGGTGCTCTCCAAGGGCATAGTTTCTTGGTCCTCTCACTATTCCTCCAGGGAAATTTTGTGGTTGTCCAAAATCATAAGCACGCCCACTTGGGTTGTTTGCTTCGATAGGGTTCCAGTTTTCGTCGTATTGATAAACAGGATAGATTGGCGCAATTCTTCTTGTCCAGAAGAACGCGTTCGAATAGGTAGAACCTCCATCACCAGGTACTCCTTGGCTGTTTGATTTCGAGTAAGATACATCTCCATTTAATGTGAAAAGATTTGCTATCTTCTGAGAACCAGCTTTTAATCTCGCTGTTTTCCTGTTAAAATTACTTCTAACGGTGTATCCATTGTTGTTTTCATTACCTAAAGAGAAATAATAAGTAACCTCTTCTGAACCTCCAGAAACACTACCATTGACAGAGTTGAACGTTGCAGCGTCTCTAAATAATGCGTCTTCCCATCTGTCATTTACTAACAGCTTAGCAGCACTGTTTAATTGTCCTGAAGGACTTACTAAATCTGCGTCAGGCACGTTGTATAAATTGTACCCAAGTTTACTAATTAAATTGTTAGAAGCGTATTGTCTAGCTTGATCCATAGTATATGCATTGCCAGCTGATGTTTGTCTGTAGTATTCAGAGTTAGCAAGTACACTGTGGTATGTTTCATAATATTCCCCTGGATTCTGAATGACACTATAGTCTTTAGCACCTCTTTGAGTGATACCATATCTGCTATCTACAGAGACTTCAATTCTGTTTTTCTTTCCTTTCTTCGTCGTGATTAATAAAACACCATTCGAGGCTTTATTACCATAAAGAGATGTTGAAGACGCGTCTTTTAAGACTGTTGTAGATTCAATATCTTGTGGGTTGATACTGTTTAGACTTCCTGAGTAAGGAATTCCATCCAATACAATAAGCGGAGAGTTAGATGCGTTGATAGATCCAAAACCTCTAATTCGAATAATAGGGTCTGAACCTGGCTGTCCATCTGCTTGGATAATTCTCAAACCAGAAACCAAACCTTCTAAACTTTTTACAGGGTTTGAAAAGGTTGAATTTTCAACTTGTTCAGCATCAATAACCTTAATTGAACCTGTAATAGATGCTCTTTTTTGAGAACCATAAGCAACTACAACTACTTCGTCTAAGATGTTTGCGTCTTCTTTTAGTAGTACATCTATGGTGTTAGAGGTACCTACCACTTTGTTTACTGTAGCATATCCAAGATATGTAAAACTTAGTACTGCACCAGTTTGTACTTTGATAGTGTATTTTCCATCAAAATCAGTTTCTGTACCAGATTTCGTTCCTTTAATCATGATACTTACTCCAGGCAATGCGCCTGAAGCATCAGAGACAGTACCCGAGACCGTCTTTTCTTGTGCAAACGATATTTGCACAACCAACGCTAATAAAAGCGTTAGAATTCCATTAAACTTTGTTTTCATTGTATAATTATTTGAATTAATTGCCTCAAAATTCTTAAAATAAAGTTAATTACACAATAAATTAGAGTTAAAATAATTAATTAACTTACGGTTTAATGAACTTTATTATAATTCTATGAATCGCTTTTTTTTAAAAAACTATGTTTTAGCCGAGTTCAGTTTAATAAAATACAGCAATACAAATGTGATTAAAACACCGTGCGCATGGTGATGGAAATGAGTGCCGATTTGAATGCGTTTTGTTCTTTTGATGTATTTAAAATATACCCGATGTTAAATTTGTTATTTTGACGTTGGAATTCATAACCAAT
>JBELDQ010000063.1:0-2478 GCA_042094215.1 Polaribacter sp.
CGCTGTAGATGGTGTTGCAGACCACTGCCTAGCCACTCGGCCACGACACCCTATTCGTTGGCAAATTTACGCAAATTTCCTGTTTAGACAAGGTTTTTTTGTCCTTTCCTCTTTTTTGATAAAATAATTACCACTTCCTCCACATTTCCACCAATTGGTGGGTTAATTTTCGCAATGTGAACCGTAGCTTTTTTAACAAGTTCAATCTCTTTTAAGATGCGATCCAGTATTCTCTTGGCTACCTGCTCTAACAATTTAGAACGGATGGCCATTTCTTCTTTTACAATAAAATTCAAATGCACATAATCTACCGTATCTATAAGTTCATCTGAGATTGCAGATTTTTGTAAGTCGGCTTTTACCTCTAAATCAATTCGGTACTCAGAACCAATTTTTGCTTCTTCCTCTAAACACCCGTGAAACCCGTATACTTTGATATTATTGACTTGAATTTTTCCCATCCTGCAAAAATAGCAAAGTTCTGTATATTTCACCCCGATCTCAAAGAAAAGTATACGCGTTTTAAAGAAAAAACAGCGCATACCCTGCTACTCATTTAAATAAAAAGGGGTGCTTTTAAAATAGCATCACTTCAACATTTTTATGTAATTTTGTACTTTCAATTTTTACAAGAAGAGATGTCAGAAGAAAAAAGATCGCTTAATTTTTTAGAGCAAATTATTGAGGAGGATTTGGCCAATGGAATGCCAAAAGAAGATTTGCGTTTTCGCTTTCCACCAGAACCAAACGGATACTTGCATATTGGGCATACCAAAGCCATTGGAATTAGCTTTGGATTGGGTCAAAAATACAACGCACCAGTAAATCTTAGGTTCGACGATACCAACCCTGCAAAGGAAGAGCAAGAGTATGTAGATGCCATCAAACAAGACGTCTCTTGGTTGGGCTATCAGTGGGAAAATGAAGTCTATTCTTCAGACTATTTCCAACAATTATATGACTGGGCTGTGCTACTAATTAAAGACGGAAAAGCCTATGTCGATGATCAATCTTCAGAAGCAATGAGAGTTCAAAAAGGAACTCCAACTGAAGCCGGAACCAACAGTCCGAACAGAGACCGTAGTATTGAAGAAAATCTCGACTTGTTTACCCGTATGAAAAATGGGGAATTTGAAGAAGGCTCACATGTATTGCGCGCAAAAATAGACATGGCCTCTCCAAACATGCTCCTAAGAGATCCGCTCATGTATCGTATCTTAAAGAAAACACATCACAGAACTGGAGATGATTGGTGTATTTACCCAATGTACGACTGGACACACGGAGAAAGTGATTATATAGAACAAATTTCGCACTCTTTGTGCTCCTTGGAGTTCAAGCCACATAGAGATTTATACAACTGGTTTAGAGACCATGTGGTAACATACAGTGCTTCAACATACCCAAACCCACCAAAACAACGTGAGTTTTCTCGCCTCAACTTAAGCTATACCATTATGAGTAAGCGCAAGTTGTTAAAACTAGTAGAAGAAGGCATTGTTACCGGCTGGGATGACCCTAGAATGCCAACCATTTCTGGTCTAAGAAGACGCGGTTATACGCCTGCATCGATTCGTAATTTTATAGAAACCGTGGGGGTATCGAAAAGAGAAAACATCATCGATGTCTCTTTGTTAGAGTTTAAAATTAGAGAAGATTTAAATAAAACAGCCAATCGTGTAATGGGTGTTTTAGACCCTGTAAAAATTATTATCGATAATTATCCTGAAGGAGAGGAAGAAATCTTAATTGCAGAAAACAATCCTGAAGACCCCAATGCTGGCACCAGAGAAGTTCCTTTCTCAAGAGAAATTTATATTGAGCGAGAAGATTTTAGAGAAGAAGCGAATAAAAAGTTTTTCCGACTAAAATTGGGCAAAGAAGTACGATTGAAAAATGCCTATTTCATTACAGCGACAAGTTGTGAGAAAGACGAAAATGGAAAAATCACAGTCATTCACTGTACCTATGACCCATTGACAAAATCGGGTAGCGGAACTCCTGAAAGCATGCGTAAGGTAAAAGGAACCTTACACTGGGTGTCTGTAAAACATGCGATAAAAGCAGAGGTAAGAGCCTATGACCGTTTGTTTTTAGACGAAGCACCTGACGGACATAAGGACAAAGACTACATGGAATTTGTAAACCCAAACTCTTTAGAAAAAATTACCGCTTTTGTTGAGCCAAGCTTACAAACAGCGAACATTGGAGACCAATTTCAGTTTCAACGTTTGGGCTATTTCAATGTCGATCAAGATACAACAACATCGCAACTCGTTTTTAATAAAACGGTGGGACTTCGCGACAACTGGACGAAGAAAAACTAATGTTGAAACAAGATTGAATAAAAAAAGACCGCACATGTTGCGGTCTTTTTTTATCTAGTCACCTCCTAAAAAGTGCACTGTAAAAGCTTACTCTTGATAGGTAAATACAGGAGTTCCATTTTCACAAATAATACCTGAAGGCTCTGCAGGA
>JBELDQ010000063.1:2578-5405 GCA_042094215.1 Polaribacter sp.
CGCTCACCAATGGTATTTCTATTCTCAATAATATGGTTCCTAACATCCAACTCAAATGTTTCTGTCAATGGCCTACTGTACACCAAAATATTATTGGTGCCATCTCCTTTGGCAATACCACTCATGAGGCGGTGTCTCAACCATAAAAATTCACCCGTATCATCTACTGTTCTAAAACTGTCAGGGATGGTTAAAGAAATTCCTAAATTGTTTAAGGTGCTATAGAGGGTATCTGCTACTTTGGTTTTCGCAAAACGCCCTTGAACCTGTTTAATGTCAGATGCTCTAAATATCTTAACAATTTCTTTATTGTACTTTTCTAATTGAGAAAGCAACCCTGCTTTATCTTTCGCAGTCACATAAATAATCGTTTGCGGCCTCGCATAAAAGTCGTTTTTTACACGAAATGATTCCTTTTCTGCTAGCTGAACAACCAAGATGCTTCGATACTTGTTCATCATGCTGCCAAACCCTTTAGGAGCTACCTGAGTTACACTAAATGTGGTTTCTGGTTGTGGCAAACCAATAACCAATTCTCCTAGAAAGGTACGCAAGTTCTTCCCTATTTCGCCTTGCCAATCCTTTAGCTCTGTGACGACCAATAACTGATTCGATTTTCCAACTGAATTTGCCAAGACAAAACTGTCTTTAGCATCTTTACAGGAAATAAAAAAAATCAATAACGCAATAATTGTGAATCCTTTTTTCATATGAAATCTCTTTTGTTTTTTTCAAATAGGTACAAATACTGTTCCATACTTGAAATGGTTCGTATGCTTTTACAATCTTCGTGGATAAATGGTGAGTCGCTGTCCTATTTTTAAATTGCTATTTCGCAGTCGGTTCCATTTTTTAATCTGACTCACACGTACCCCAAACTTATTCGCTATTCTTCCTAAATAATCACCATTTCTCACCTTGTAACGTATACGACGATTGAGCTCTAGAAATTTGGGCAATGGCTTTTCTCGCTTCGCATCATCAGCAGCTGCCAATGCATAAATTTCTTGCTCCTTCTCCAAAAAAGCGAGTGTTCTGTTTCTTGGCAAGGTAACGGTATACTTTTTCCCTTTTACATATGGGATGATGTCTAATTTATAGGCGGGATTTAAAAACTCAAGCATCTCTGTATCAATTCCGGTTTCCAAAGAAATTTGATCAAAAGAAATGGTTCTTTTCACCTGAATGGTGTCCGTCGCAAAATGATAAATCGGTGGATCTTCTGCCACCAAGCCATGCTCTTTCGCATACTTAAATAAGTACATTGTCGCATAAAATGCAGGCACATATCCGGCGGTTTCTCTTGGTAAATATTGACGCAAGTTCCAGTAGTTCCGATACCCTCCAGATCTTTTGATTGCTTTAGAAACGTTTCCGGGCCCAGAATTATAGGCTGCCAATGCCAAATCCCAATCACCAAAAATGTTGTACAAATCACTCAAGTATCTGCATGCAGCAATGGTGGCTTTTATAGGGTCTTGACGATCGTCTACATAAGAGTTCACCTCTAATTTGTATTGCCTTCCTGTTAAGTACATAAACTGCCACAAACCCCTTGCCCCTACTCGAGATCGCGCTTTCGGATTTAAGGTCGACTCTACAATAGCCAAGTATTTCATCTCTAAAGGAATATCGAATTGATCTAAGTATTTTTCGAACATCGGAAAATAATAGGCCGCTTTCGCTAGGACCCTTGGATAGTATTTTTTACGGTATTTTAAATATCCATTGATCACATTCTCCAATATGGGATTGTACTCAATAAAAAACGGCGTGGTGTTGTCTAAATGCTGCAAACGTTCCTTTAAAACTGCAGTCGGAATTTTAGCTGTTGGCTTCTCCTTCAACTCGATGCCGGGTATCACATAATCAATGGTCGCTGTTAATGGAGATCTGTATTGGGTCTCCAATACCAAACTATCGATCTTTCTTAAGTCTTTGTCCTTAAAAAAGTTCGTAGGCTTATGAAGCGCTATTGTATCGACAGCGATGCTGTCTTTTGGTGCCTGACTCATCAGTACACACGAGGTGAGTACTGCTAAAAAAAAGAATGTATACTTCATCTTACAAGGCTAATTCTACAACAATTGGACAATGATCTGAATGTTTTGCTTCTGGCAATATATACGCCCTAGAAATAGCAGGTTTTAAAGGTTCAGAAACCATGGCATAATCCAAACGCCAACCTTTGTTATTTGCTCGCGCATTGGCTCTATAACTCCACCAAGAAAAAGCCTGTTCTTCTTTGTTTAGATATCGAAAACTATCTATAAATCCACTAGCAATGAACTTGCTCATCCATTCACGTTCTACTGGTAAAAAACCAGAAACGCCTTTCATTTTTGGATTGTGAATATCGATCTCTTCATGACAAATATTATAATCACCACAGACCACTAAATTTGGAATTTCTTGTTTCAATTGGTCTACATACTCTTGAATTTCTGCCATGTAATTTAGCTTAAAATCGAGGCGTGCGTCATTGGTTCCTGAAGGCAAATACATACTCATAATAGACACCGAATCAAAATCTACACGAAGATTTCTACCCTCAAAATCCATGCTTTCAATACCGGTACCATAGGCAACATGATTGGGTTCTTCTTTGCAAAAAATAGCCACAGAAGAATAGCCTTTTTTCTGAGCAGAAAACCAATAGTGATAGGGGTATCCAGCACGTTCAAACTCGGTTACATCGAGTTGCTCTTTGTGGGCTTTTGTTTCTTGTATACAAATAACATCTGGGTTGGCTGCTTGCAACCATTCCACAAATCCTTTTTTTAAGGCAGCTCGTATGCCATTAACATTGTATGAAATTATTTTCATT
>JBELDQ010000063.1:5505-7518 GCA_042094215.1 Polaribacter sp.
CTCATTGCAGAGTCAAATAAAGACCCTCCATCCAATACGGTGACCGTTTGCTTTCCTGCATTGATTAGATCGGCGTCTTCAGTTCCTTCAACAGGAAAAGGTCCCATACCTAACAATCCATTTTCTGATTGAAACTCAACTTCGATTCCTTCAGGAATGTAATTAGCCACCAATGTAGGAATACCAATTCCCAAATTCACGTACCATTTGTCTTGCAACTCTTGTGCTATTCTTTGTGCTATTTCTTGTTTAGTAAGTGCCATGTGTTACGATTTTGGTGTTACAGTGCGTTGTTCAATTCTCTTTTCATATCCTTCTCCTTGGAAAATTCGTTGCACAAAAATTCCAGGCGTGTGTATTTGATTTGGATCCAATTCTCCAACAGCAACCAACTCCTCTACCTCAACAACAGTTATTTTACCTGCCATGGCCATCATTGGATTAAAATTACGTGCCGTACCCTTAAATATTAGGTTTCCAGCGGTATCTCCTTTCCATGCCTTTACAAAAGCAAACTGTGCATCAAAGGCATGCTCTAACACATACATTTTACCATCAAACTGTCTTGTTTCTTTTCCTTCTGCGACTTCAGTTCCATACCCTGCAGGTGTAAAAAATGCCGGAATACCAGCTCCTGCCGCTCTACAACGTTCTGCTAAGGTTCCTTGCGGAATCAAATCGACTGCTAATTCTCCTGATAACATTTGACGCTCAAACTCATCATTCTCTCCAACATAGGAAGAAATCATTTTCTTTATTTGACGCTTCTGTAGCAGTAAGCCGAGTCCGAAATCATCAACTCCTGCATTGTTAGAGATACAGGTGATATCTGTCACTCCTAAATTAACCAATTCTGAAATACTATTTTCTGGAATACCACAAAGACCAAAACCTCCTAACATAAATGTCATTCCGTTTTCAACACCTTGCAGCGCTTCTTTTGCGTTTTTTACTACTTTATTTATCATAATCGTTTGATTAAAAATCTATATCTCCTTTTTTTATTTCAGGTTTCTCTTCCTCATCTTCAGCGGTCTTTTTTACAGTACCTGTGCAATCTAATGGTATAGAAACCTCTTCCTCTGGCTTTTCAAAAGCCTCCTTACTAATATTCAATGCAGGATCTGCATAACATTTACGCATATAAATCGCCCAAGTAGGTAATGACATTGAAGCGCCTTGACCTTTGCCAATGGTTTCAAAGTGAATGGCTCTATCTTCTCCTCCTGTCCATACGCCTGTTGCCAAATTTGGGACTACGCCCATAAACCAGCCATCTGTATGATTTTGAGTGGTTCCTGTTTTTCCTGCAATTGGATTGTCAAATCCATATGGGTACCCTGTAACATAATCTGGTCTTGGCGAGGTTGTTCTTAAGCGAATTCCTGATCCACCTGTGGTTACTCCCTCCAATAAATTAACAACAACATAAGCAGACTCTTCACTTAAAACTTCTTTTGTCTCAGGTGTAAACTGATCTAATACCGTTCCGTGCTTGTCTTCAATTCTGGTAATCATCATTGGAGAAACACGCAAGCCTTTATTAGCAAACATTCCATAAGCAGAAACCATTTCATACAAGGTCAGCTCTACGGTTCCTAGCGCAATTGCCGGACCTGGTGGAATTCTATTGGTAATTCCGGCTGCTTTTGCCAAACGAATCACATTTTGAGGCCCAACTTTATCAATCAGTCGAGCAGATAATGTGTTGACCGAGTTGGCCAATCCTTTTTTTAAGGTCATGGTTCCTTTATAACGCAATGGATTTGACCCGGAGTTTGTAGGTGTCCATGCTTTTGGTATGCCAAATCTCCCTTTAGGAATGGTGTATAAAGAAATCGGTAACTCTTCGCAAGGCGACATTTTTAATTGGTTAATGGCTGCCGCATATACAAAAGGTTTAAAGGTAGATCCTACCTGTCTTTTCCCTTGCTTTACATGGTCGTATTTAAAATGTTTGTTATTAATACCACCCACCCAAGCTTTGATATGACCTGTTTGTGGCTCCATAGA
>JBELDQ010000063.1:7618-10458 GCA_042094215.1 Polaribacter sp.
GGTTCTTTTCCAAAATAAATTCTCGCAGCCGAACGCACACCCACAGCTTGCTTTAAAAAATCTACCTGATTTAGGTACATGGCAATAATCTCCTGTTTCGTATATTGACGCTCTAGCTTAATAGAGACCACCCATTCTTTTGCCTTCTGTAAAATTCTTTTTACTGTATTGCTGGAAGCGGTCTTGGTAAACAAATTTTTCGCCAACTGTTGGGTTACTGTACTGGCTCCGCCTCCTTTACCCATTTTATAGATGGCTCTTGCCAAACTTCTAAAATCAATTCCGGAATGCTCAAAAAAACGCTCATCTTCGGTGGCCACGAGTGCGTTGACCAAGTTCTCTGGTAAATCTTTAAATTGAATAGGGGTTCTATTTTGAATCGCATAAGTACCCAAGGTTTTCCCATCTGAAGAAATAATTTCTGTTGCCAGGTTATTCTCTGGGTTTTCCAACTCTTCAAAAGTTGGTAAAGCTCCAAAGACGCCCCAAGACGCTAAAAGAAAAAGGAGGATTACACCCATAAACCCACCAATAACAAGCCCCCAAAACCATTTTATATATCTTGAAAAATCTGTTGCTTTCTGCACTTTCTTCTTTGTCATTTTTCTAATTCTTTTCTATTCTAAAGCCTACCTCTGTGATTCCTTCGAGTGCTGAAATGCCATCGACTTCTCCATTTTTACGCATAGATTGGGCAATAGACACCGTGTAATCTCCGGAAATTGGAAACACCACATTTTCTTTGTAAAATAGTTTGTTCTCTTTTATTTCTGTAAAACCTGTACCCAAAAACCTCCCCGAAGCGTCGGCCATTTCGTATTCTAAGGTATCAACAATTTTGTTACCATCGGGAAAATTAAGTTCAGTAATTAAAAACAAGTTGCTAAAAGCATAGCTATTGTTATTTCTGATATTGATAAACAAATTACGCTGCTCAAGCGTATCTTTTACAGCAAATGAAAAGGAAACGGCATCGTCTTTTTTCCAAGACTCACTCGAAAGAGATACATAGGAATCATAGACTCTGTCTGCGTCGCATGCAACCAAACACAAAAAAACAAACGCAATCGTTGCTATTTTATTCCGATTTTTTTTCATTAGTTGGTTTTCCAGTAGGTTTCCGTTTGTTTCTGTTATTTCTCCTTGACTTTGGCTTAGCACCTGTTTGATTTGTCTGCTCTGCAGTATTTTTTGCAGTTCCTTGTACCTTCGGTTTCCGCTGTGGATTTCTTTTACGCTCTGATTGCTTTTGTTGCCCTTGCTGCTTTTGTGCTCCCTGTTTTGTTGGGTGCTGTGACTTCTTCTTTTGAGGGTCTTTAGGGCCTCTATTCGCTGCAGTATTTGACTTATTTCTATTTCTATTTCTGGTATTCTTTCTACGTCCTTTTTTCTGCTTCGGAGCATCAAAACGCGTCAGACTATCTTGACCAACAACATTTTCAAAATTCACTTTGACCTCCTCTACGCTATCTACTTCGTAATCTTCTAACGGAGCAGCATCTTCATTATTTTTATTTAAAGCAATTATTTCTTGTACCTGTTCTAAAGAGAGCTTGTACCATTTAAAGGTCTTGTCTTTGTAGGTGTACCACAGCTGTCCTTTAAAAATATCCATCTTCACAAAAACAGCCAAACCTCCCTCAGTTTTAAGCACGGTGTCTTGCTTTGGAAACGCTTTTAATGCATCTAAATAGGTGTCTAGCTCAAAGTTCAAACAACATTTCAACTTTCCACATTGACCTGACAATTTTAACGGATTTAATGACAGTTGCTGGTAACGAGCAGCAGCTGTGTTTACTTTTCTAAAATCGGTTAACCAGGTGGAGCAACAAAGTTCTCTACCACAAGAACCAATACCTCCTAAACGGGCTGCTTCTTGACGCAAGCCTACTTGTTTCATTTCTACACGAATAGAAAAAGCACTTGCCAAATCTCTAATTAATTGTCTAAAATCTACACGCTCATCTGCCGTATAATAGAACGTTGCTTTATTTCCATCTCCTTGGTATTCCACATCAGACAGTTTCATCTTTAAACCTAAACGGCCTAAAATTTCTCTACCTCTTCGCTGTGTTTCAGGTTCTTTCTCTCTTACAGCTTGCCACTTGTCTATGTCTTTCTGACTTGCCTTTCTGTAGATTTTTTTAATATCATCACTATCTAAAGAAACCTTCTTCTTCTTCATTTGAACTTTCACAAGCTCACCTCCTAAAGAAACAGTTCCAATATCATGTCCCGGAGAACTTTCTACTGCAACCACATCCCCCATAGAAAGGGTTAGGTTTTCTGTATTTTTAAAGAAATGCTTACGTCCATTTTTAAAACGAACTTCATAAATATTAAAAGGAGCTTCGCCGCTGGGCAAAGTCATATTCGATAACCAATCAAAAACAGCTAATTTGCTTCCGCTACCACAAGAGCCGCCTGTTCCACAATTTCCATTGCTTTTACAGCCGTTTGGCACGCCGTCTTTCTTAGTTGAGCAACTATTACAGCTCATAAAATTATATATTGTTGAAAAACAAATACACCTTTTTTAAACCAGCATATTGTTTTTTTGGGTTCTTAATTTATTTGAAATAAATCGACTGAAAGCCGATTAATTGGTAAATATACGATTTCTCAAAGAATGAAAAAAAAAGGTTTTTACGCCATAAAAAAAGACCTCTATAAAAGAGGTCTTTAAACTATACTTATTGCTGTTTTTATTTTTTAAAAACCAATGCTTCTGACCTTCCCTTTTTGAATATTTTATTACTATTTCCTTTTCCTTTTCGCAATTCTTTTTGCACTTCAAAAGGCAAGGCAGCTACTTCTTTACAAGCATCTGAACAACAGGT
>JBELDQ010000064.1:0-10453 GCA_042094215.1 Polaribacter sp.
ACTTTTATTCATGTCCTCAAAGTTATAAAAAAAATATTATGCACGCATAGTAAATTTAAAAAAAATTATGCACGCATAGTAAATTAATGAAATACTATTTAAAATGGTCTTACATGTATTCTGCAAATTCTTAGCTGTTGATGATTATTTATCAATGTTATAAAATATAAACCTTATGTTTGTGTGTCTACCAAATCTGGTTTTTAACCAGGCGAAATAATTGAAAAAAATGGATACGATATTAGAGATTTCGAATGTTGTAAAGAACTATGGCGATTATACAGCGCTAAATAATGTTTCTTTACAGGTTCCAAGAGGAAGCGTCTTTGGTCTTTTGGGACCCAATGGTGCAGGGAAGACCTCATTAATTCGAATTATAAACCAAATTACATTACCTGATAGTGGTGTCCTTTTTTTTGACGGTCAACCATTGAAGCCAGGAGATGTTGAGCATATTGGCTACCTTCCAGAAGAGCGTGGTTTGTATAAAAGTATGAAGGTTGGTGAACAAGCGCTGTATTTGGCACAATTAAAGGGATTAAGTAAACGAGAGGCAAAAAAGCGCCTGAAGTATTGGTTTGATAAATTCGATATTGCTGCTTGGTGGGATAAAAAAATTGAAGAACTGTCAAAAGGGATGGCACAGAAAGTTCAGTTTATTGTGACGGTATTGCATCAACCAAAATTATTGATTTTTGATGAGCCTTTTTCTGGTTTTGATCCTATAAACGCACAATTGATAGCAAAGGAAATTTTACAATTACGAGATGAAGGTGCTACCATTATATTTTCTACCCATCGCATGGAATCTGTAGAAGAAATGTGCGATCATATTGCCTTAATTCATCAATCTCATAAAATTATTGATGGAAAGTTAGCGGATATCAAACGTCAGTATAGAAGCAATACCTATCAACTCGGATTAAAAACTACCCATGCAGCTGAAGTTGAGAAGTTATTGCAAGAAAAATTTGTAATTTCTCAATCAGATGTTAAAATGCTCGATGCCGGCATAACATTGGATGTTAAAATCCCTAAAGAAGCCTCTCCAAATGAGCTCTTGTCTTTTGTGACGAAATATGGACAAGTACAGCACTTTGTTGAGATGGTGCCTAGTGCAAATGATATTTTTATGCAAGCAGTAACTAAAAACAGCTAAGATGAGTAAATTACAGTTGATTATAAGAAGGGAATTCTTAGCAAAAGTGAGAAATAAATCATTTTTGATAATGACTTTTTTAAGTCCATTATTAGTAGTAGGGGTTGCTTTTTTAGTGTTCTTTTTAAGTAAAAAGAACAGCGATACTATGAAACAAATTG
Organism: Polaribacter sp.; assembly: GCA_042094215.1. Classification (GTDB taxonomy): domain Bacteria; phylum Bacteroidota; class Bacteroidia; order Flavobacteriales; family Flavobacteriaceae; genus Polaribacter. The sequence goes on from JBELDQ010000064.1 coordinate 1,321, forward strand.
TTTTTGTAGATGAGTCTCAGTTGTTTTCTGAGGCTGATTTTGGACCAACGGCGTCCTATCAGTTTATAGACCATACAATGCTTGGACTTGAAGAAAGTAAAAAAAGTGTTGAGCGAGGAGATTATTTTGGTGTATTACACATTCCTCAAATAGATAGTCTAGAGGTTTTGGCAAAGTCGATTGCATTTTATTCTAAAGAATCTCCGAGTTTTTCGTTGATAGAGCGCATTGAATCTAGAGTCGCATCGAAATTTAGAAATTTAAAATTGACAGGTTTCGGTATTGATTTGGCAAAGATCAAAGCGTCTCGAATGAAGGCCGAAGTAAAAATGTATAATTTTTCTGGAGAAAAATCATCGAAGCTCATCAATTGGTTAAAAATAGGGTTGGGTGCAATTGCGGGATATCTATTAATGATGTTTGTAATTATTTACGGTACCTCGGTTATGAGAAGTGTTATTGAAGAAAAAACAACGCGTATTGTAGAGGTGATTGTGTCTTCTGTAAAACCATTTCAATTGATGCTAGGCAAAATTATTGGGAATGCCTCTGCAGGACTCTTGCAATTTTTTATTTGGGGAATCCTTATGTTGCTTCTAAGTATTGTTGCTTCCTCTTTCTTTGGAGTTAGTATGTCTGAGGTATCAACATCAAACTTGACAGCCGCTCAGCTTGATGCAATGCAGAAAGCAGCAGAAGGAGATACAATGCAACTCTTGGTTCAAGAAATTTTTAGATTGCCATTGCTTACCATGTTTGTCCTGTTTGTTTTTTACTTTTTAGGTGGTTATTTTTTATACAGTGCTCTTTTTGCAGCAGTGGGAGCTGCTGTAGATAATGAGACAGATACGCAACAATTTATGTTCCCAATTATGTTGCCGTTAATTTTAGGTGTTTATATCGGTTTTGCTACCGTAATTTATGATCCTCATGGGTCTATTCCTACTATTTTTTCTATGATACCCTTTACTTCACCCATTGTAATGTTAATGCGTGTGCCTTTTGGAGTGGCCTGGTATGAAATTGCAATTTCTATGGCACTATTATTGTTTACCTTTGTGTTTATGGTTTGGATGGCGTCAAAAATTTACCGCGTAGGGATTTTAATGTACGGCAAAAAACCAACCTACAAAGATTTGTGGAAATGGCTGAAATACAAAGGGTAGATGGCTTTAAATTTAGAAATTTAGAACAATGAGTAAAATATTGATAATAGAAGACGAAGCAGCAATTAGAAGAGTCTTAAATAAGATTATTTCCGAAGAGAATGAAGCGTATCATGTAGAAGAAGCTGAAGATGGATTGCAAGGAATAGAAATGATTATGAATGCCGATTATGATTTGGTTTTTTGCGATATTAAAATGCCAAAAATGGATGGTGTTGAGGTATTGGAGAAAGCAAAAAAAATAAAGCCAGAAACACCTATTGTGATGATTTCAGGTCACGGAGATCTTGAAACAGCAGTAAACACTATGCGCTTGGGTGCTTTTGATTATATTTCTAAACCACCAGATCTGAATCGCTTATTGAATACAGTGCGCAATGCATTGGATCGCAAAGAATTGGTTGTCGAAAATAAGAGATTGAAGAAGAAGGTAAGTAAGAGCTACCAGATGATTGGTGAGAGTGCGGCAATTACTCACATCAAGGAGATCATAGAAAAGGTAGCTGCCACAGATGCAAGGGTTTTGGTAACAGGACCAAACGGAACAGGTAAGGAGCTGGTTTCACATTGGATACATGAAAAATCAAATCGTTCTAAAGCACCAATGATTGAGGTAAACTGTGCAGCTATTCCAGCAGAATTGATAGAAAGCGAGCTCTTTGGGCATGTAAAAGGATCTTTTACAGGAGCCAATAAAGATAGAGCAGGGAAGTTTGAAGCTGCAAATAAGGGAACAATTTTCTTAGATGAAATTGGAGATATGAGTCTTTCTGCTCAGGCAAAAGTATTGCGGGCTTTGCAGGAAAGTAGGATTTCTAGAGTAGGTTCAGATAAAGACATTAAAGTTGATGTAAGAGTGGTTGCTGCCACCAATAAAGACTTGAAAAAGGAAATAGCCGAAGGCCGATTTAGAGAAGATTTGTACCATAGATTGGCAGTAATTCTAATTGAAGTTCCAGCATTGAACGACCGTAGAGAAGACATTCCTCTTTTGGTCGATTTCTTTTCAAAAAAAATAGCAGATGAGCAAGGAGGTGTAAAAAAAGTATTTTCGAATGCAGCAATTACTTTGTTACAGGCCTATGATTGGACTGGTAATATACGAGAATTGAGAAACGTTATTGAACGACTGATTATTCTAGGAGAGCAGGAAGTTTCTGAAAACGATGTAAAATTATTTGCAAGTAAATAGTACTTGTTTATCGCTTTTGTGTAAAACTATAGGTAAAGTTGATGCTGATATAAAAAATTAGCATCAACTTTTTTCTTTTTTAAAGGGATACCTTGGTATCTTTGTCTTTATAATAACAGAGTATTAATTATTAAAAATATAAGAAAATGGCCACAGCGGTAGGTAAAAAATTTCCAGATTTATTTGTAGATGCAATGAATGAGATGGGAGATACATTTAAATTGAATGTATTAGAAGAAGCAGTAAATAACAAAAAGAAAGTTGTTCTTTTCTGGTATCCAAAAGATTTCACATTTGTATGTCCAACAGAATTACATGCGTTTCAAGAAGCAATTTCTGAGTTTGAAAAAAGAAATACCATTGTAATTGGTGCTTCTTGTGATACTCCAGAAGTACACTTTGCTTGGTTGAGTACTCCAAAAGACAATGGAGGTATTGAAGGAGTTACGTATCCAATTTTAGCTGATAGCAACCGTAATTTATCTTCAATTTTAGGGATTTTAGACATCACAAACGAAACGTTTGATGAAGCAACTCAAACAGTACAGGTTGAGGGAGACAATGTAACCTACAGAGCAACGTACCTAATTGACGAAGAAGGAATGGTTTTTCATGAAGGAATCAACCACATGCCAATTGGTAGAAATGTAAATGAATACTTACGTTTGGTAGATGCTTACGCACACTTACAATCTCACGGAGAAGTTTGCCCTGCAAACTGGGAAGAAGGAAAAGACGCTATGGCGCCAAATGCAAAAGGGACTGCTGAATACTTAGCTTCTCACTAAATTAATAAGGTGGTATCGCTATTGTGATGCCACCAATTTAACCTTATTCGTATGGTACAAGAATTAAATCAAGACAATTTAGCACAAGTAATCGCAGACAACCCTAAAGTAGTGGTGCAATATTCTGCAACTTGGTGTGGTAACTGTCGTATCATGAAACCTAAATTTAAAAAGCTATCTTCAGAGAATGAAGAGGTACTATTTTTAATCGTAGATGCAGAGAAATTTCCAGAGAGTAGAAAGTTAGCAACGGTAGATAATTTGCCAACATTTGCCACCTTTACAAATGGAAGTTTTACAGATCAGATTCAAACAAATAAGTTTGATGTACTGAAAGAATTTTTAGGATACTAATTGCATTATAAATGAAACTACCTGTTATAAAACACCTCACAAGCTTTATCGAAGAAAACGATCAAGACTATGTGATTGAAACGATAGAAACATTAGAGGCACTCACAGAGGTACCTTCTTTAAAAGATGAAGAATTAGATGTGATTGGAGAGTTAATTTCTAATATGTATGGAGCCATTGAGGTAGATAAAATGATCAAGGAAGGAATGCCCAAAAAAGAAGCTCTGAATACGTTCATGAAAAGAGTTTTAGGAGCGATAGATCAATAGGCCTGAAATAATAGCATATAAAAAAATCCCGAGTTTTCAATCTCGGGATTTTTTATACCTCTTTGTTTTTCTCTTCATTAGCCTTTCTAATGATTGCTTTTAAGCGTTCTTTATTGGCGAGTTTTTCTTGCTTCACCTTATTGATCTTTCTATTCATTAATTTGGTGTGTTTCGCTTTATTTACTGTGTTTTTGGCTTTTCCTTTTTTTGGCATACTCGTTAAAAATAAGGTTATAATTTTAAAGATAGTTAAAAATGCAATGCATACCAAGTGTTGTTGTTTTGACTGCCTGTAATGTTTGAGAGATGTCTCGGTAGATACGGTTTAACAATACTGTTAATGAGTTGCTATAGCACTCTCTTTATAGGTGCTATTGAATTTATGAGTTCGAATAGTAGATGTGAAACTTCATCAAAATAAATTAGAACTCTGTACTCGAAATCGATCGGATATTAATCAGATTTGCATACCTTTAACCTGCGTAATATTTGAAGAAAAAAAGTTAGAAAAATGAAATTAAATTTAGAGAAGCCGATTGTATTTTTCGATTTAGAAACAACAGGGATACATATTGGTACCGATAGGATTGTTGAAATTTCAATTTTAAAAGTGTTTCCGAATGGGACCAAAGAAAGTAAAACTTGGTTGGTAAACCCAGAGATGGAAATCCCGAAAGAATCATCAGCTATTCATGGTATTACAAATGAGCAGGTAGTTCAAGAACCAACCTTTAAAGAATTGGCGCCTCAAATTAACACACTCATTGCAGGGTGTGACTTGGCAGGATTTAACTCGAATCGTTTCGATATTCCGCTTTTGGCAGAGGAGTTAATGCGTGCGGGTATTGATTTTGATATGAATGATCGAAAAGCGGTTGATGTTCAGGTGATTTTTCACAAAAAAGAACAGCGAACATTAAGTGCTGGGTATCAGTTTTATTGTGGGAAAGAATTAGAAGGGGCACATGGAGCAGAAGCAGATACCAATGCTACCTATGAAATCTTGTTGGCCCAATTGGAAAAGTACGAGGATATTGGAACTACCGTAGCCGATTTGAGTGAATTTTCAAGCCATGGTAAAAGAGCTGATTTTGCTGGGTTTATTTTATGTAATGATAAAGATCAAGAAGTTTTTTCTTTTGGGAAGTATAAAAATAGAACGGTAGAAGAGGTGTTTAAAGAAAATCCTGGATACCACAATTGGATTCAAAATGCTGATTTCCCATTGTATACAAAAAAGGTATTGCGAGGCATTAAAGAACGGATGTCTGCTCCCAAAAATGAAATGACCGATGCAGAGAAGTTGGCAGCATTACAGCAAAAGTTTAACCTTAGATAAACAGTTGTCTCTAGTGTATTAAAAAGAAGAGAGGCGTAGCCCTATGAAAAACAGTGTATTTCTTTTACTACTGCTAACTACAGAACTTTTTAGTCAGAAAATGTTGTTTAAAGGGAGGCTTCTAGATGCGAGAACAAACGCACCTATTGTGTATGCAAACATTAGCTTTTTAGAAACAACAAAAGGAATATCATCAACAGAAGATGGTTCCTTTCGTATGTATGTAGATAAAAAGCATAAGAATGGGAAGATTCATATTTCTTGTTTAAATTATAAGGATACCATTGTCTCTGCAATAGATCTGAATGGGAAAACGTTCTTTATGCATCCAAAGCACTATGTTTTGGAAGAGGCTGCTGTAACAAAAAGAGTAGCACGGTTTTTTTTACAAGATAAAGTGAAAAATAAGGTACATGCGGTGCATACGAATGGGATGAGGATGCTTGCCAAATATTTTCCAAATGACAGGAAGAATAGGCATTGTAATGCGCTTTCAAAAGTGACTATTTATTTTTCTAAAAGGCATAATAAAAAAGCTAAATTTAGAATTCGTATCTTTAGTAAGGATGAAACAACAGGGCTGCCAAAAGAAGATTTGCTGCCGGTAAATTTACCACTTGTCATTTCACAGCAACAAAACCAAGTGTCTTTAGACATCGCTTCATATGGCATAGAAATGCCGAAGAATGGCTTGTTTATTGCATTTGAGAAGTTGTTTATTCCTTTTAATGCCTATGGTAATAGAGAGCTTCTAGCAAATAAAAACATGCTATATGCCCCTGTTATTGGATTTACAAAATACAGATACAAGGAGCTAAAAGAGAGAACCTATTACTATGCCAAGGGACGCTGGAAAAAATCTGAATTCAATAAGGTAACAGCCTTTAGGAAATATGCGCCAGCGATATCATTGACATTAACAAATTAAAAATACAGAAAAGATGTTTACAGAATATACGAATTTACCCAACAATTCAAGGGTTTGGATCTACCAAGCAGACCGACCTTTTACAGCAGAAGAAGTCAAGATAATTTCTTCTAGAGCCGTCGATTTTATTGAGCAATGGACACGACATGGAGATGATTTGAAAGGATCGTTTACCTTTAAGTACAACCAATTTTTAGTCATTGCTGTTGATGAGAGCTTTGCCTCCGTTTCTGGATGCTCTATAGATGCATCTGTGCGTTTTGTTCAGCAATTGGAGCAACATTTTAACATTGATTTAATGGATAAGATGAATGTCTCTTTTAAAGATGGTGATGCTATTAATGTTGTGAAATTGATGGATTTTCAACGATATGCAAAAGCTCAAAAAATAACCAAAGAAACGATTGTTTTTAATAATATGGTAGAAACAAAAGAAGAGGTAGAAACCAAGTGGGAGGTTCCGGCAAATCAAAGTTGGCACAATCGATTTTTAGTATCATAAATATGAAGAGAGTTTTTACTGTTGTATTTGTTTTGTTTGTAAGCCTTTTCTTTGGGCAATCTAAAAATCCATTGGTTACTTTAGATAGAGTAGCGCAGCAAAAATGGGTGGATGATCTTATGCAAAAGATGACGATTGAAGAGAAAATTGGTCAACTTTTTATGGTGCAAGCCTACTCTAATTCAGATGAGAAACATGAGAAATTTATTGTCGATATGATACAAAAGTATCATGTAGGGAATTTAATTTTTATGCAAGGTACTCCAGAAAGACAAGCTGTGTTAACAAACAAGTACCAATCCCTCTCTAAAGTGCCATTGTTAATTGGTTTTGACGGAGAGTGGGGGTTGGATATGCGATTGAAAAACACATTTCGATATCCTTGGAATATGACTCTAGGAGCTGTAACAGACAATGCGTTAATCGCTGAATTTGGAGCGCGTGTTGGAGCGCATTGCAAACGATTGGGGATTCATATTAATTTTGCACCTGTCGTAGATATCAATACCAATCCTAAAAATCCGATCATAGGAAACCGTTCTTTTGGAGAGAATAAATACAATGTAACTGAGAAGGCAATTGCATTTACCAAAGGCATGCAAAGTACAGGCGTGTTGGCAAATGCGAAACATTTTCCAGGTCACGGAGATACGGGTTCAGATTCTCACCATACCTTGCCTGTTGTCGATTTTGATATGAAGCGACTCGACTCCTTAGAATTATATCCCTACCAAGAATTATTTAAGGAAAATTTAGCAAGCGTGATGACAGCGCATTTGAGCGTACCAAAGGTAGAGCCAAATAAAAAGTTACCATCCTCTTTATCAAAAAAGATTGTAACAGATGTACTGATTGATAAAATGGGTTTCAAAGGCCTCATTATTACAGATGGTTTAAATATGAAGGGAGCTGCCAATTACGCCACATCCTCTGAAATTGATTTGGCGGCAATACTAGCAGGGAATGATTTGTTGTTGATTCCTCAAGATGTGCCTGCAACAGTGAAGCTATTTCAAAAAGCGATTCAAGAAAACAACCTATCGATACCGCGTTTAAACCATTCTGTTCGTAAAATACTCATGGCAAAATACTGGGCAGGATTGCATGCGTATAACCCCATATCATTAGTAAACTTACAAGAAAATTTAAATACTAAAAAAGATGTATTGCTCCATCGAGAATTGGTAAAGAACTCTATTACTGTGGTTAAAAACGAAAAAGACATCATTCCAATTCAAGAGGTAGCCCAGCAAAAAATAGCCTATGTCAAATTTGGAGATGCTCCGAGTGATTCTTTTCAAAAAATGCTTTCAAATTATGCCAAAGTAACTGTTGTTTCAGGCGCTAATACCTCTGAAATTCTTGACAATTTGAAACCGTACAATCTAGTCATTATAGGATATCATACCTCAAATGCACATCCATGGAAGGGCTTTCGATTTAAAAAGAAAGACTTGGTTACCATACAGCGCATAGCAAAAGAGAAAAAAGTGATTTTAGATGTTTTTGCTAGTCCGTATAGCCTATTAGATTTTAATTCTTTGAAGCATATAGATGGATTGGTTGTTTCCTACCAGAATAGCACAGTTTCCCAAGAAATTTCAGCACAGCTTTTGTTTGGTGCAATCAAAGCTCAAGGAACACTGCCCGTGAGCATTAATGAAACCTATAGCGCTGGTTTTGGTTTAAAGACAGCATCTTTAAGTAGATTGCAATATGGAGAGCCTGAAGAAGTAAAGATGTCTTCTGTGAAATTGCGTAAAATTGACGAATTGGCACATGAAGTGATCGCAAAAAAAATGACACCAGGCATGCAAATCTTAGTAGCGAGATCTGGTAAGGTAATCTACCAGAAAAGCTTTGGGTATCACACCAATGATAGCTTACAAAAAGTGAGGAATTCTGACGTGTATGATGTTGCTTCGATGACAAAAATTTTAGCGACGTTACCAATGGTTATGAAAGCAAATGGAGCTGGTAAATTTAGAATAAATTCAGAGTTAGGTCGCCTATGGCCTGAGTTAAAGCGTACCAATAAGGACACACTTACCTTAAAAGAAATACTTTCGCATAACGGTCGCTTAAAGTCATGGATTCCATTTTATAAGGACACGCAAGATAGCATTACGGGAAAAAATTTGGCAGGCTTATACAACGATACAAAAACTGAATATTTTGGAATTGAAGTAGCGAAAAATATGTATTTAAAGACGTCGTATAAAGATACAATTTTATCAAAAATTAAAACCGTTGATCAGCGCGAAAAGGAGGGTTATAAATATAGTGACTTAGGTTATTATATGCTACAAAAAGCCTTGGAAAGAACCTACAATACGCCATTGGATCAGTTGACCCAAACCTATTTTTATCGCTCTCTGGGCGCGCATAGAACAAGTTATTTACCTAGAGAGAAATATGCCTTGAATGCCATTGTACCAACAGAGATAGATACCTATTATAGACATCAATTACTGCATGGGTATGTGCACGATATGGGTGCTGCCATGATGGGCGGAGTTGGCGGACATGCCGGATTGTTCTCCAATGCAAATGATGTAGCTAAAATCATGCAAATGTATTTGCAAAAGGGGTTTT
>JBELDQ010000065.1:0-10432 GCA_042094215.1 Polaribacter sp.
ACCGAGTGGGGGATGTCTCGAGATAGTATAATTATTTTAAAAGGAGATCCAGATATGGCAACGGCTGATGCAATTGCTTATGCACAAAATACACCCGAAGTTAGTGGGGTAATATATTTTTTCAATGATGAACAAACATTGATGCAGGCGTTAGTTGTTATGCCAGTTGAATATTCAACAGAAGGATATTCGTATCTTAACGAGCGTTTTCATATGTTCGAAGAACGGGATGGTGATAAAATATATATAAATGCTTTTGAGATGAATGAAGCGAAATTGGGTATTATTGTTCGTGAGGCTTCACAAGATATGCTGACTTATTATTTGCCTTCTAGTAGTGTCAATTTGAATTCTAAGGAAGATAGTGATTCAAACATTAGAGATATTATAGCATCGATTAGAAAAGGGAAATAGAATAAAAACAGTCCATAACGAACAATGTATAAGTGTGTTGAAGGTAAGCGTGTTGTCTGTTCATGTGATACGTATAATCAACTACGAAAATTTGGATTTTTCCACTTCAAAAAAAAAGATTACGAATGCTATATAGCATTCGTAATCTATGTGAAAGTACTTAAAATGAATGTCTGGTCTCTTGTAAGAGGCTTTTTATTTTTTAACAAAGAAAGCAGACACGCTGGAGCTTTCCTCAAATAAATCTTCTTAGTTTTAAAAATACAGAACTACACTTTCTGTTGTGCATGTACAATTGTTATAAATTATCATATTTTCCGTTGATCATTGGTAATAATTAGTCGGGTATTAGAGGCAATAATATCTCCAAACAGCTCATAGATAATTGCTAAAAAACTCGTAATTTTGTATTTTAAAACCCATTGAGTTGCTTACATCACTTTCCATACAGAATTATGCTTTAATTGATCAGTTGTCTATTAACTTCAATGCAGGTTTGTCTATCATCACAGGTGAAACCGGAGCAGGGAAATCTATTTTGTTAGGAGCCTTAGGCTTGGTTTTGGGCAATAGAGCAGATACACATGCTTTAAAAGACAGCTCCAAAAAATGTGTAGTAGAAGCACAGCTGTCTATTGTGAATTATGACTTGCATAGCTTTTTCGACTCTGTAGATCTCGATTACGAGGGAGAAACCATCATTAGAAGAGAGATTTTGCCTTCGGGTAAATCACGTGCTTTTGTCAATGATACCCCTGTGACTTTGGCCATCTTAAATCAATTGAAAGTGAAATTGATTGATGTGCATTCACAGCATCAAACCATGCAATTGTCAGATACTAGTTTTCAGTTTTCAATACTAGATGCATTGGCTAAAAATGGTGAAAAATTAGCTTCTTATCAAAGAGGATTGCAGCAATTGAACGTATTGAAGAGAGAGATAGAGGGGCTGCAAACCAAACAACGAGAGGCAAACCAGCAATATGATTACAACCTACATTTGTACAATGAACTCCTAGAGGCAAAGCTAAAAGAGGAGGAGCAAGCTGACTTGGAGGAACGCATGGAGAAGTTGAACAATGTAGAAGATATAAAATTGAATTTATCAGAAGCCTTGGCTTTGGGGATTGGAGATGAAGTAGGCATCCAAACCTTGTTGAGTTCAGTCGCGAATAATCTACAGAAAATAGCTTCTTTTTCAAAGGAATATGATCAGTTGTCAAATAGAATTGCGAGTGTTAAAATAGAGTTTGATGATATTGTTGGGGAGTTGGAGAATGCTGTTGAGCACGTAGATTCGAATCCAAATGAACTGGAAGAGCTCAATGATCGTTTGCAGTTGATTTACAATCTACAGAAAAAACATTATGTGGATACGATTCCTGCGTTATTGACAATTCAGGACGATTTAGAAGAGAAGGTTGGGCAGGTAGAAAATGCAGAAGACATCATTCAGCAAAAACAGGCTCAAATAGATGCTGTTGCTTTAAAGTTAGATGAAGTTGCACAACGGATCTCCAAAGCGAGAGTTCAAGTAATTCCGAAATTGCAAAAGCAATTGGAAAGCTTGTTGTCAGAATTAGGAATGCCAAATGCACGTTTTTCAATAGCAATCTCCTCTGCCGATACCTATACCTCGAATGGAAAGGATGCTCTAGACTTTCTATTCTCAGCCAATAAAGGTGGTAGTTTTGGAGCCTTGAAAAAAGTAGCCTCAGGAGGAGAATTGTCTAGAATTATGTTGTCTGTAAAAAAAGTGCTTTCAGAGAACATGCAACTACCAACGATTCTGTTTGATGAAATTGACACCGGAGTTTCTGGAGAAGTTTCGAATAAAATAGCAGGCATCATGCAACAAATGTCACAGCATATGCAGGTCATTACCATTACCCATTTGCCTCAAATTGCGGCAAAAGGACATCAGCATTATAAAGTATATAAAGAAGAGGTCAATGGCATTACTACAACCAATTTAAGGCAGCTATCTGAAGACGAACGCATTGTAGAGGTTGCAGAAATGTTAAGTGGAAAAGATATTTCGGATTCAGCAATGATACATGCCAAAGAACTATTGAATTAAATGTTTTAGTAAGTAGCAGTATACATATAAAATATAATAGTCCTTGAGACAAAGAATCAATAAGAAGAAACAACTCATAATTAATACCCTATGTACAATTTATTAAAAGGAAAAAAAGGAATCATTTTTGGAGCATTGAACGAGCATTCTATTGCTTGGAAAGTAGCAGAAAGAGCGCATGAAGAAGGCGCTGAATTTGTATTGACCAATGCACCGATTGCCATGAGAATGGGCGCGTTAAATACTTTAGCAGAAAAGACCGGTTCTCAAATTATTCCTGCCGATGCAACCTCTATGGAAGATCTTGCGAACTTAGTTGAGCAATCTATGGAAATTTTAGGTGGAAAAATAGATTTCGTATTGCATTCTATAGGCATGTCTGTAAACGTGCGTAAAGGGCGTCACTACACAGATTCGAAATATGATTTCACCACCAAAGGATGGGATGTTTCTGCAGTCTCATTTCATAAAGTCATGAATGTATTGTATAACAAAAATGCCATGAATGAATGGGGAAGTATCGTAGCGTTGACCTATATGGCTGCGCAACGCGTATTCCCAGATTATAACGATATGGCAGATAATAAAGCCTATTTAGAAAGCATTGCACGTAGTTTTGGTTATTTCTTTGGTCGTGACCAAAAAGTACGTGTAAATACCATTTCACAGTCACCAACACCAACAACTGCTGGTAGCGGAGTTAAAGGATTTGATGGGTTTATTAAATATGCTGATGAGATGTCTCCATTAGGAAATGCCACAGCTGCAGATTGTGCAGACTATACCATTTCTATGTTTTCTGACCTGACCAAAAAAGTAACGCTTCAAAATTTATTTCACGACGGAGGTTTTTCAAATATGGGCGTAAGTGACGCTGTGATGGATAAGTTTACAGAGGAGTAAGTTGATTAGATGTAGATGATACAATGGCATAGAAATTGTGCTATTGAAATAAGACCCTGATAGCATGGATAGAATAGCAAAAATAGAAGCGGAAATAGCAGCATTAAAAAGAGCATTAACGAATCATCATATCTATGATTCACTAGAAAATATAGGACATGTTCAAGCCTTTATGAAGTCGCATGTATTTGCGGTTTGGGACTTTATGTCTCTCTTAAAAGCCTTGCAACAGCACTTAACATGTGTGGCGTTGCCGTGGATGCCAAGTAAAACCCCCGTTTTGGCAAGGTTTATTAATGAAATTGTACACGGAGAAGAAAGTGATGTCAATGAAGTTGGAGAACCTAAGAGTCATTTTGAAATGTATCTAGATGCTATGCATCAAATAGGAGCGAGTACGGAGGGAATTTCTAAATTTATAGCAGAGATTACTTCAGGTAAACCAGTACTTGAAGCTATTAAGCAGGCGTATGTACCTGAAGAGGTTGTTGATTTTGTGACTTTTACTTTTGAGGCAATTGCAACAAATAAACCACATATTATAGCCTCTTGCTTTACATTTGGTAGAGAAGATCTTATACCAGACATGTTTCTAGAAATTGTAAAAAAATCTGAAAACGAAGATAAGAAGCATTATCATAAATTAACCTATTATCTGAATAGACATATTGAATTGGATGGAGATGAACACGGACCCTTATCATTAAAAATGATTCAAGAGTTATGTGGTGATGATGAACAGAAATGGGAAGAAGTACTTTTGTATGCTAAAGCATCATTGCAAAAACGTATTGACTTGTGGGATGGAATTGCGCAAAAATCCATCAAGCGTGCAGGTTAATAAACGATCAGAACTTATATTTTAAAATGCAAACCGAAAAGGTTTGCATTTTTTTTATGAAGCTATTTGGAAAACAAAGCTTATTTTTAGCATCAAATTACACGTTAGAAGTTGTAGATAAAAAGTATTCTTATTTGAAACGTACCTTTTCCATAATTGTTCCAGTATACAATCGTCCTAAAGAAATTGATGAGTTGTTAGCCAGTTTAACAAAACAGCTTTATTCTGATAATTTTGAAGTGCTCATTATTGAGGATGGCTCCACGGATACCTGCGAACACTATATTGAAAAGTATAGGTCACAGTTGAATCTTAGGTATTTTTTTAAGGAAAATACTGGTGCAGGACAGAGTAGAAATTTTGGAATGCAACAGGCCAAAGGCACTTATTATATCATTCTTGATTCTGATGTGCTTGTGCCTGAACATTATTTATCAGAGGTTTCTAAAGCCTTAGAAGAAAATTATACAGATGCTTTTGGAGGTCCCGATGCTGCGCATGAAAGTTTTACAGTAGTTCAAAAAGCAATTAATTATTCCATGACTTCTGTATTAACAACGGGCGGAATTCGAGGAAAGAAAAAAGCGGTTGGCAGGTTTCAGCCAAGGAGTTTTAATTTGGGGATTTCAAAAAAAGCATTTGATTTGACTCGAGGATTTGCTGATTTAAAGGTAGGAGAGGACATTGACTTGACCTTTCGCTTGTGGGCCCAAGGATTTGAAACCCAACTCATTGAAAATGCCTATGTGTATCACAAACGCAGAAGCACCATTGAACAGTTTTTCAAGCAAACATTCTCTTTTGGAACTGCCAGACCTCAATTAACGAAACGTTATCCCGAAACAGCTAAATTGACGTATTGGTTTCCTTCGCTATTTACAATTGGTTTTTATCTAAGTATGAGTGCAAGCTTTGTTGGAATTTGGCAATTATTCGTGTTGTATTATTTCTATTTTTTGTTGATCTTTTTCGATGCTTTGCTTCAGAGTAAGAATTTTATAGTTGCTTTTTTAAGCATCATAACAACGTTTACACAACATTTTGCTTACGGCTCAGGTTTCCTAGTGTCAAGGTTTTTACAGAAATCCGAAATAAGAGCGGAATCTTAGTATGTTGCTAGGACTATTATATTACTCGTAAATCGTATTCAAACTTTTAATTTGTAAATCTTGTAAGTTTGTGGCCTCAGAATTGAATGTAATTGTTACTGCTGTATTCGGCAAGAGATCAAAGAAGTTGTCAGAAAAATGACCTTTTTTATCACTAAAAAGAAATACATCTTTCTGCAATACAGCACTCTTTAAAACAATCTTAAATCCGGCAGCTGTTTTTGTGATTTCTTTACTTATTTCACCTTTTGGTAAGTTTAGGTTTTTCGGTTTGTCCAAAAAGAACAGTCGCTTTGATGTGTGAAAACGAGCCACTAAAACCAAGTTGCTTTTATCCAAGTCATGCAGCGCGATTTTTTTATACACTGCACTCGAGTTTCCAGGTACATTGAGTTGTTTTTTCGCAGACCAGATCGTGGTTCCTTTGAAATCTTGCAACTCTAAAATTAAATCTTCTTGGATGCCTGTAAACCCATCATTGATGAGCGTGATGTGTAGGCTGTCATTGTTGATTTTAGGAGAAATTAAGAGGTTTTTAAATGATTTTTTCGCTTTGTACTGCAGAGCTTTCCAATTGCCAAAATAATCAATGCTAGACCATGATATGGCAGGCCAACAATCATTCAATTGCCAAAATAAGGTACCCATGTTGTATGGTTTTGCGCTGCGATGTGCTTCAATTCCCATGGTAATTCCCTTCGCTTGTACTAACTGACTTACATAAACATAATCAGCATCATTTGTCGGGATTTGATAATCGCGTTGCATGTACTCACGAATCAGTTGAAAACCTCTGCTGTGCTTTTGATGTGATTGAATGGCAGCTGTATTTAAGTTGATGCTGTCACTTTGATTGATGTACTTTAGTGTTTCATAGCTAGGGAATGATTGAAAGCCAAATTCACTCATAAAACGGGGTACTTTTTTTTGAAAATGTTCAAAAGGAGCTCCGTCATGCCAAACCCACCAATCGTGTGCATCTCCTTCAAATTCGTATGTTGGATTTCCTCTGCCAAATTTTGGAGAGCTTTCCCAATAATCGATTTCTTCATGTAAATTAGCAACTGTTTTCGGAAGGATATTAGAGAAAACTGCTTGATAATCTTTCCAAATCGCTTGTTTCTCTTTTTCAGACCTATCCGCTTGCCAACCCCATCGATGCCATCCTTCTGAATTTTCATTATTCCCGCACCACAAGGCAATAGATGCGTGATTTCTTAAACGGGTTACTTGGTCAATAGCCTCCTGCTCAATGTTCTCTAAAAACTCTTGGTCACCAGGATACATCGCACAAGCAAACATAAAATCTTGCCAAACGAGTATCCCTTTAGTATCACATAGATCATAAAAAATATCGTTTTCATAAATACCACCACCCCAAACACGCAGCATGTTCATGTTCGTATCAGTGACATCAGTTAAGAGCTTTTCATAATGTTGATTTGTTACTTTATTCTGAAAACTATTTTGCGGAATGTAATTGGCACCTTTCATATAAACGGGTTTTCCATTCAATTCAAAATAAAATGTAGCTCCTTTTTTATCCTTATTTGTAACCAGTTTGAGTGTACGAATTCCTTTTTTAATGGTGCGTTCATCGCGAATAATAGAGTTGTCTACTAATTTAAAATTAAATGCATACAAGTGTGGTTTGCCTAAGTTATGTGTCCACCATAATTGTGGATTTTTAATATCGAAAGGAATGGTATAGGTATGTCTTCCTTTCTTGAGCACAATAAGATTGGTTTGTGATTGCTTATTGGCAACAGTAAAGAGATGGACATTTTTTTCAGTAGCACTTGTTATGGTACATTCAATTTCAAAATGTGCGTTGGTTTCGCTTACTTTTTGCTGTTTGATATACAGATCCTCAAATCGTACTGCATCCCATGTGCTCAATGTGACTTTTTTCCAAAGTCCAGAAGTAGTTAGTTTAGGGCCCCAGTCCCAGCCATATTGAAATTGTGCTTTTCGCGTATATACGCGTTTCCCCTCGGGTAATGTATAGGGGTTTTTATGTTCTTTTTTTAGTTCTATGCGATGGCTGTTTCTAAACTCAATCTGCAACGTATTCTCTCTTTTTAGATACTTTTTAACATCGAGTTTGTAAGTTCTAAAAGCGTTTGTTGTACTTGCTATCAAGTGCTCATTCAGATAAATGTGCGCATAGGTGTCTATGCCTTCAAAAGACAATTCTATATGGTCTTTTTTCAAAGCTGATTCCGATACAAAAAATGACGTTTTATAGTGCCAATCTTTCTCAGCTACCCACTGTACTTTGTCTTCATTGGCTTTTACAAATGGGTCTGGAATGGCATTGTTCGCAAGCAAATCGGTATATACATTTCCAGGAACTGAGGCAGCTCTCCATGCAAAGGAATCGGTAGCCTTGAACTGCCAATTGGAGTTGATTTCTTGAATAACAGGAAGCGCTGTGGTTATTTTAGAGCAACCAATCATGCTGATTGCGATAAAAAGTAGGATACGAAAGTTAGTTTTCATCTGAAAGTAAGGCGATACACGATTTAATTTTTTGAATAGCTGAGGTGGTGAGCTTCGTCTCATCGAAATGTAGCGTGCTCTGCATTGAAATTTTAGGTGTTTCAATCGTTTGAATTCTTTCTGAGGCGGAGAAATGTACTGCATTGAATCCAAGCACTTGAAAGCGTTGTATATTCTCCGCATTGATACCACCACCTGGTATAATGGTCATTTTGGTAGCTCTTTTCCATTTCGTTAAAGCACCAATGCCTTCTATAGCAGTTTGGGATTGACCAGAAGTTAAGATACTGCCCACACCAATAGTATCGAGCTTTTTTAGTGCTTCTAGTGGGTTTTTTACCCAGTCAAAAGCCCTATGAAAGGTAAAGTGCATAGGGTGTGCCAGTGCAATCAGTTCTTGGGTTCTTTCTAGATCAATGCTATTGTTGCGGTGCAATACACCAGAAACAATACCAGCAACCCCCAGTTCTTTGCATAGTTTAATGTTTTCTTTCATAATGTCAAATTCGACATCAGAAAAAGTAAAGTCACCACTTCTCGGTCGAATCAATACACGAACAGGAATGTTGAGGTCTGATAGTACCTTTTTTAGAAGTCCATAAGAAGGCGTGATACCTCCCAAAGCTAGCTCAGCGCACAATTCTATTCTATGGGCTCCACCTTTTTCTGCATTGATAGCGGATTGGTATGAATTGGCACAGATTTCTATGTTCATTGTTGTATTGTTTTAAAATGGATTTCTTCTTTCGCAATAATGACATACTAGCGGTGTTCATTCATCGTTCATTATTCTACAACAATCTCATCAATAAATAACCAAGGTTTATGTCCGGCACCTTGCACCCCATCCGGGATTCTTCGATAATTTATAACTTCGATGTCAAGTGATTTTGCATGAATTGACTGTTCTTTTTGAAATGCTTGCATGAGTTGTATGTCACAATGAACGAGTAAAGAATCACTATTTTTGATTTTTTTAGTATGCTTGAGCACCTGTCCGTCTTCCAATGTCACGGAGATACGTATCTCTTTTGGCGCATAAATCCATTGTCCCTTGCCATTATGAAAACGCATCGCAATCGAATTGATTGTTGTTTTTTCTTCTAAATCTATTTGAATTCCAATATCTTGTCCTTCAAAGCCAAGCCACTCCTTATCTCCAAATCTTTTGTTATGTCCCGAGATTCCGTTTACCAATGCTTTGACACCTCCAGCATTGTATTTTAAACTTGGAGCAACCGATAAGCTAATTTGTGCACCTACTGCTTTGTGTGTCGAAATCTTTTCTGAAAAGATACTGCTAATTCTTTTTGTTTTCGAAAAACTAGCTGCTTTTATCGTTGATGTTTTTTCAATCTTAATAGGAACTTTATACAATTCAGACGCAATGTCGGGTACTGTTCCGTCGGTGGTATAGCGAATTGATGCGTCTTCAGAGGCAGCCTCTAAAGTATAGGTAAGGCGCTTACCAGTGGAGTATAGTTGTCCTGAAACTTCATGTAAATGATTGGCGTAGTTTACATCGAGTAGGTCTAACCTTTTTTGATATTCAATGAGCCTTCTTTTGAAAGAGTCATAATTTTTATTCGCTGCTTTCGACCACACAACTTCACTTAATGCAACCATTCTTGGAAACGCCATGTATTCAACCTGTTTCTCTGTTTGCATGTATTCTGTCCATACGTTGCCTTGAGCACCTAGTACATATGTTGCTTCTTTTTCGGTTAATTCTTCTGGTATCGGGTTGAAACGATATACCTTTTCTAGCGGTAAATAACCACCCCAGGCAAGTGGCTCGTTTTCATTGGTAGACTGGTAGTGGTCAAAATAACAATGAGAATTTGGTGTCAAAATAACATCATGTTGCTGTTTTGCAGCTGCTATAGCTCCCTTAGTTCCTCTCCACGACATTACAGTCGCATTTGGTGCGAGTCCTCCATCAAGGATTTCATCCCAACCAATGATTTGTTTTCCTTTGGAGTTCAGGTAGGTTTCTATTCTTTTGATAAAGTAACTCTGTAAGCCATGTTCGTCTTTTAAATTTTTTTCAGCGATGAGTCGCTGGCAGTATGCAGAGTTTTTCCAACGTACTTTTGGAGCCTCATCTCCTCCAATATGAATGTATTTACTTGGAAATAGTGTTATTATTTCGTCGAGAACATCCTCTAAAAATTTAAAGGTACTTTCCTTTGGACAATAGATATCATCATAGACGCCCCATTTTGTGGCAACATCAATTTGTTCTCCCGTGCAACCTAGTTCCGGATAAGCACTAATAGCAGCTACCGAATGCCCTGGCATTTCAATTTCTGGAATGACATTTATTTGTCTCGCTGATGCATATGCTACAATTTCTTTTACCTCCTCTTGCGTGTAGTACCCGCCGTATTTTTTACCGTCATACCGCTGTGGTTGATCGCTGTAATGACCAAGCAATGTTTCTTTTCTAAAGGCAGCAACCTCATGTAGTTTTGGGTATTTTTTTATTTCAATACGCCATCCTTGATCTTCGGTTAAATGCCAATGAAATGTATTCATTTTTAGCAAACTCATCATATCGAGATACTTTTTGATAAAAGCAAC
>JBELDQ010000066.1:0-10397 GCA_042094215.1 Polaribacter sp.
TGGTAGGCGACAATGATGCTCCTGCGCCTGTTGCACCTGTTACAGCATTTATATGCACATTTCCACTTAAAATTTTAGCTTTCGCCAATGGTAAGATTGCCAATTGAATTGCGGTAGCAAAACACCCTGGATTGGCAATGTATTTTGCCTCTTGAATTGCTTCTCTTTGCAATTCTGGCAAACCATACACAAAAGATTCCTCTTGAAACATCTTGTCTTTTTGCAATCTAAAATCATTTCCTAAGTCAATAATTTTCGTGACATTAGAAAAAGAAGTATTCTCTAAAAATAATTTTGATTTCCCATGGCCTAAGCACAAAAACACAAGATCAACGTCTCTATTGATTGTGTTTGTAAAGCAGCTATCTATACATCCGACCAAATCTTGATGAATAGCACTAATTTTATTTCCTCCGTTAGAAGTACTGTATACAAAATTGATGTTAACATTTGAATGGTGTATCAGCAATCGTATGAGCTCTCCTGCTGTATAACCAGCACCACCAATAATCCCTACTTGTATCATGATACTTAAAAATTTACTTGTTGATATATTTTGTTTTGATTGCCTATGATTTTAATGAATCCTTTAGCCTCAGTTGCTGTCCATGCTGTATTTTCTTCTCCATAGCTTCCAAATTTCGCATTCATTAAATCGTGCTTTGAAGAAATTCCATCCAACTGAAAATGATATGGTTTTAGTGTTACACTCACATCACCCGTTACTTTTGCTTGGCTACTCTCAAAAAAAGCCTCTATATCTCTCAAAACTGGATCTAAATACTGCCCTTCATGCAAATGCATTCCATAAAAACTAGACAGATATTCTTTGTGCTGTAATTGCCACTTTGTAAGCGTATGTTTTTCTAATAAGTGATGTGCTTTGATAATAAGTATCGCAGCAGCAGCCTCAAAACCCACTCTTCCTTTGATGCCAACAATGGTATCTCCAACATGGATAGCTCTACCAATTGCAAATTTAGAAGCCAATTCATTTAATTTTTGAATATTCTTTTCAGGAGCATCAATCACATAATTTACCGCGACCAGTTCTCCTTGTTTAAAGGTTAACTTCACCTGCTCTTCCTGGGTCTTTTCTAATTGTGATGGATAGGCAGTTTCTGGCAATCCTTTGTTCGAACTTAACGTCTCACCTCCTCCAACGCTTGTGCCCCATAAACCTTTATTTATCGAGTATTTTGCCTGTTCCCAAGAAGTAGTAATTCCGTTTAACCTGAGGTATTCTAATTCTTGTTTTCTAGAAATTTGCTGATCTCTAATAGGCGTAATGATTTCGATTTCTGGGGCAATAGTCTGAAAAATCATATCAAAACGCACTTGATCATTTCCTGCTCCTGTACTTCCATGCGCAATGTAACTTGCACCAATGCTTTTAGCATAATTCACAATTTCTATGGCCTGAATAATTCGTTCTGCACTCACAGACAAAGGGTAGGTATTGTTTTTTAAGACATTTCCAAAAATCAAATACTTCACCACTTTTTGATAAAATGTAGAGACAGCATCAATGTTTTTATAAGTTGTTACCCCCATTTGATAGGCATTTTTCGCTATATCTTGTATCTCTAAATCTGTAAAACCTCCGGTATTTATACTTACTGCATGGACCTCATACCCCGCCTTTGACAAATACACTGCACAATAAGAGGTATCTAAACCTCCGCTGTACGCAATCACTAACTTTTTCATTTTCTTTGTTTTTTTAAATAAATAGCTTCTTTTATATACTTCAAAGTCTTAAAAACCTTCTTTTCAACCTTCGCGTTGATCGTTGTTTCCTGCAAAGCTGGATCGTACAACATCCCTGTGCACAAGCACATCTTTTGCTTTGTTCTTTGTAAAACATCATAATTCTTGCAAGTTTTACACCCCTTCCAGAAACACTGATCATCAGTCAATTCAGAAAAAGGAACAGGTTTGTATCCCAAATCGCTATTCAACTTCATGACCGGTAATCCTGTAGTGATTGAAAATATCTTTGCAGTGGGAAACTTCGTTCTCGAGTGCTGAAATATTTTTGCTTTAATTTTTTTTGCCAGACCTATATTTCTAAAATCAGGATGTACAATCAGACCAGAATTGGCAACAAATTTGCCATGATTCCAAGATTCTATATAGCAAAACCCAGCAAAAACACTCCCTTTTAATGCAATTACTCCATTGCCATTTTCTATTTTAACACGAATGTATTCTGGTGTACGTTGCGCAATCCCCGTGCCTCGTACATTGGCAGATGCTGCAATTGTAGTGGAGATAATTTCTGCATAAACACAATGTGATGTATTCGCAATAACAATTTCCATTGTTCTTTATTTTTAAATTAATGACGGTATATAATAGCTGTTTCATCCATAAACACAATTGGTTAGTAGCCTTAAGACTAACTACGTATGGTGTTTGAATTTATGTATGTTGTTTAGAAAGAAGAACCGGACACACCTTGGTTCAATAAATTAGAGCACACCCAAAGGGCGACGACGAAAAATAGGACGCACGTATGCGAAGCTATTCGAATGAATAACTAAAAATAAAAATGATATGAAATTGGAAGTGTACAAAAAATATAAAAATAAAAATTACGCAAATAGAGTGTTTTGATCGATTCTAGCGGCGGCTAAAGCGAACAAATGTGCTGGGAACAGCACTGCGTTTTTTATTTTTTAAAGAATTCATAAGACAAACGTACAATTATTTATCGATAAAAGAAGGGTCAACAAGATTTTTTTGACAAAACCTTATTAAAATAACACAACTTGCAGCAATTTGTTCTGAATCAAACAAGGTCGCAAGTCTATGTATATTAGATATTTATAAAATTTGAGTTTTCATTTCTTAGCAAATCATCTAAAATTTGATTGTTCACTGTGGTACTTCTAAAGGCAACCATTGTTCTAATAGAAAAAGTACGCAAGGCATCATGAACACTCAAGGTACTTACTGCAGAATCTTTTCTTCCTACAAAAGGAAATACATCGGGGCCACGCTGACATTTCGTGTTGATATTTACTCTACAAACCTGGTTTACCAGCGAATCAATTAAGGGCGCTAAAGAATTTGGATTTTTACTAAACAAACTCACTTGCTGTCCATAATTAGATTCTGAAATATAATTTAAAGGCTCTGAAATTTGATTAAAAGAAACGATTGGTACCACTGGACCAAATTGCTCTTCATGATAGACATCCATGGTCTCATTTACAGGATATAAAACCGTTGGACTCACAAAACTTTCATTAAACTGATTTCCTTTTTCGTTAATTACATGGGCTCCTTTAGACTGTGCATCTGCAACCAATGCTCTAATATATGCTGGTTTATGCGGTTCTGGTAATGGCGTAATATTTACATAGTCATCCCAAGGCAAGCCACATATTAACTTATCTACTTCTGCTTTAAACTTTGCATTAAATGCCTCAACAATAGCCTCGTGTACAAATAATATTTTTAAGGCTGTACATCGCTGTCCATTGAAGGCTAAAGAACCCAACACAGCTTCCTTTACTGCCAAATCCAAATCACAATCTGGTAAAACAATACCTGGATTTTTAGCCTCCAAACCTAATACTAAACGCAATCTATTTTTCTTAGGATGGAACTCTTGCAAGATATTGGCCGATTTACTATTTCCAATCAATGCCAATACATCGACTCTTCCAGATTTTAAAATGGGTGTTGCTAGAGTTCTTCCACTTCCATAAATAATATTTACAACACCCTTAGGAAAACATTCCTGAAAGGCTTCTAACAAAGGAGACAAAAGTAAAATTCCGTGTTTTGCAGGTTTAAAAACAGTAGTATTCCCCATCATTAAGGCCGGAATAAGCAAACAAAAAGTTTCGTTTAACGGGTAATTATATGGACTCAAACACAACACAACACCCAGAGGAGCTCTTCTAACCTGTGCTAAAATACCACTATGCTCTTTTACTTCAGAAGCCTTTGCATCCATTTCTTCTAAGGCAAGAATGGTATCTTCTATATACTCAATTGTTCTATCAAATTCATTGCAAGACTCTACGTAAGGTTTTCCTATTTCCCACATTAGAAGCTTTACAACCTCATCTCGTTTTTCCTGCATCAATCTCGAAAAGTTACTTACGCAAGCAATTCGTTCTTCAATTTTCATTGTTGCCCACTCACCTCGACCTTTATCATAGGCATTCACAGCAGCATCTAAAGCCTCTAAGGCTTCTTTCTCACCAAGATCCGGTATATTTCCTAGAAATGTGGGAACTAGATTCCCATCAGAATTTTTAGAATAAATAGGAGAATATACTTTTGTCGTTGCTCCTTTCCATTCTTTGAGCTGACCGTTTATAAGAAACGTGTCCTGCACATAGGATTCATGAATTCTATAAACCTCTGGAATACTGCTATTTAAAAAAATATCTTTCAACTTAGAATTTGCATTTAATTTTATGCAAGTTAGCCATTTTAAAGATTGATTTATATCAAATACTGAAATAAATCAGGTTTGTCATTCAAATAATCTCCATAAAAATTTCGCTCTTTCATTCTTTGAATTAAGGGAGTTAAATCTGCGCTATGTTTAAGTTCTACACCAACAACTGCAGGCGCATTCTCTCGATTGTTTTTTTTAGAATACTCAAAATGAGTGATGTCATCTTCAACCCCCAAAACCTCGGCTACAAATTCTTTTAAAGCACCTGCTCTTTGCGGAAAACGAACAATGAAATAATGCTTCAAACCGTTAAACAAGAGTGCTCTTTCTTTAATCTCTGCAGTTCTCGTAATATCGTTATTAGAACCACTCACAATACAGACGACATTTTTACCCTTGATTTGATCAGCAAATACATCTAAAGCAGCAATCGTTAGCGCACCCGCAGGTTCTACAACAATTGCATCTTTATTATATAAATCTAAAATCGTTTGACAGACTTTTCCTTCAGGAACCGTAATCATAGCGTCTAAATACTGCTTGCATATATCAAAGGTGAGGTTTCCTACCTGCTGCACCGAAGCTCCGTCTATAAACTTTTCAATTTTTGGCAAACGTATATTTTTATTCTTCTCCAAAGCTGTTTTCATCGATGGAGCTCCTTGAGGTTCTACCCCAATAATTTTTGTCTTTGGTGATACTATTTTAAATACTGTAGCCAAGCCTGCGGCCAAGCCACCACCACCAACAGGAACAAAAACATAATCAATAAATTCTTGTGCTTGCTCTAAAATTTCGAGTCCAACGGTACCTTGTCCTTCAATAATTTTAGGATCATTAAAAGGATGTACAAAGGTTTTCCCTTCCAATTCACATGCAATTGCAGCTTCTTTCTGAGCATCATCAAATGTATCTCCAATAATTTTTACCGTTACATAGTCATCTCCAAACATTTTTACCTGCTCTAACTTTTGTCTCGGAGTTGGGGTTGGCATGTATATGGTTCCGTGAATTTTCAATCTATGACATGCAAAAGCAACCCCTTGTGCATGATTCCCTGCACTTGCACACACAATTCCTCTTTCTAATTGAGCTGGTGTAAGAGAACTTATCTTATTGTAGGCTCCTCTAATTTTATACGAACGAACCTGCTGTAAATCCTCTCTTTTCAGTAAAACATTTGCTTCGAATTTTTTTGAATAATTAATATTCTGACTTAAAGGAGTTACTGTAACCACATCTTTCAATGTAGTTACAGCTGCCCTTATATCAATCAATTTTGGGTAATATGTTGTTGTTTTAACGGTCATTCTATATTCTTCAGTCTAGTGTCATATCGAAACATATTTTCGTAATAGACACATCTATTGAGTTGTATGCCATTACTTCTGCCTCATTCTTTGTGCTGTCAAAATCATAGGACTATAATTGCTTCATTGCTGTCATTGAAGCTCTTAAAACAGCTCCAACTCTTTCTACTTCGTGTTCTCTAATCACTTTATTCACGGCAATTAATGCTTGATTATCTACAGCATTTCCTGAAGCATATGAGGCGCCAATAACAGTTGTATCTACTGTTTTCATAAACTCCGTTAATAAAGGTTTACATGCATGATCAAACAGGTAACAGCCATACTCTGCAGTATCAGAAATCACACGATTCATTTCGAATAATTTTTTACGAGCAATTGTATTTGCAATTAATGGCGTTTCATGTAAGGACTCATAGTAAGCAGATTCGGCTATGATTCCAGACGCCGTCATTGTTTCAAATGCCAATTCTACACCTGCTCTCACAAAAGCAACTAGTAACGTACCGTGATCAAAATACTCTTGTTCCAAAATTTCTTGTTCAGTTAGAGGTGTTTTTTCAAACGCAGTCTCTCCAGTTGCTGCCCTCCAAGTCAATAGCTTTTCATCATCATTTGCCCAATCTTCCATCATGGTTTTAGAGAAATGTCCAGACATAATATCATCCATATGCTTCTGAAATAATGGTCGCATAATTTCTTTCAATTCCTCAGAAATTGCAAAGGCTTTTAATTTTGCTGGATTTGACAAACGATCCATCATATTGGTAATTCCACCATGTTTCAGAGCCTCTGTAATCGTTTCCCAACCATACTGAATTAATTTTGCTGCATAGCCAGGCTCGATCCCTTGTTCAACCATTTTGTCAAAAGACAAGATTGCTCCTGTTTGCAATACCCCACATAAAATAGTTTGCTCGCCCATCAAATCAGATTTAACTTCTGCTACAAAAGAAGATTCTAAGACACCAGCCCTATGCCCGCCTGTTGCTACTGCATATGCCTTCGCTTGTGACAAACCTTTTGATTGTGGGTCATTCTCTGGATGAACAGCAATTAAGGTTGGCACACCAAAACCCCTTTTATATTCTTCTCGTACTTCAGAGCCAGGACATTTCGGTGCGACCATAATAACGGTTAAATCTTCACGAACTTGCATTCCTTCTTCTACGATATTGAAACCATGAGAATACGATAACGTTGCTCCTTTTTTCATCAAAGGCATCACGGCACTTACCACGTTGGTATGCTGTTTGTCTGGAGTTAAATTCAAGACCAAATCAGCCGTTGGCACCAATTCTTGATACGTAGCAACCGTAAATCCATTTTCAGATGCATTTAAAAAAGAAGCTCTTTTTTCTGCTATTGCCTCGCTACGAAGTGCGTATGAAATATCCAATCCAGAATCCCTCATGTTCAACCCTTGGTTTAAACCTTGTGCACCGCAACCTATGATTACAATTTTTTTATCTTTCAATGCAGTTACGCCATCTTCAAATTCTGAAGACTTCATAAATCTACATTTTCCTAATTCTGTAAGTTGATTTCTTAATGATAGCGTGTTAAAATAATTTTTCATTCTTTGTTCTTTTAAGTAATTTTATGTGCTCTATGTATGAGTACAAGGTAAAAAATAGTTGTTTTTTAATTTGGATGTTAGCATCAATTAGGACAGCATCGATGTGCTTAAAATGCTGAAAGCATTTCCGAAATATTCATGGGTTGTTTAGTCACTGATATTCGACCTGAACGCACAAACTGCAATAATTTGTAGGGTTTTAAATCTTTGTACAATTGCTCTGTTTCATGTCTTCTTCCCGTTTTCTCTATCACAAAAAACTCCCGTGAAACCGTCACAATGTTTGCGTGACTTTCTTTGATTATATTCTGAATTTGCCGCTCATCAAACAACGAGTCTGAAGCAACTTTAAACAAGGCTGTTTCTTGATAGATTGTTTCCTCGTCTGTATGCGCATATGCCTTAATTACCTCAATTTGCTTTTCTAATTGCTTGACTATTTTCTCAGCTTGTATAGGAGACATGGTCGCCACAATAACAAATCTATTTACATACTCAATTTCAGATTGTGATGTTGTTAAGCTTTCAATATTTATATGTCTTTTCAAAAAAATAGAAGAAACTCTATTTAACAATCCTATATTGTTTTCTGTATATACCGATATGGTATAAGATTTCATTTCTGTATTCATGTTCTTCTCTTTGTAGTTTAACTTAATCTGATATCTGAAACCGATGCTCCCGTTGGAATCATTGGAAATACATTGTTTTCTTTTTCAACGCAAACTTCTAAGAAATACGAATCTTTACAGGCAATCATTTCTTGAACTGCTGCCGCTAGATCTTCTCTCTTTGTAACACGTTTCGCAGCGATATGATATCCCTTTGCAATGGTTACAAAGTCTGGATTTGTCATTTCTGTAGATGCGTACCTGTTCTCAAAAAACAATTCTTGCCACTGACGCACCATTCCTAAAAATTCATTATTCAATACAACAATTTTTACGGCCGCCTTGGTTTGAAAAATAGTTCCTAATTCTTGAATAGTCATTTGATATCCCCCATCACCAATAATAGCAATAACTTCTCTTTCTGGCGCTCCCATTTTCGCCCCAATCGCTGCGGGCAAAGCAAACCCCATGGTTCCTAAACCACCCGATGTAATGTTACTTTTTGTTTGGTTAAAAGCCGCATATCTACAAGCAATCATTTGATGCTGACCAACATCAGAAACAATCACAGCAGCTCCTTTTGTTACTTGATTGATTTCTTTCAAAACTTCGCCCATTGTAATGCCTTCTTTCGAAGGGTATAATTCTTGTTTAATCACTTTATCAAACTCAATTGCATCATAATCTCTAAACGTTTGCAACCATAGCGTATGAGTTCTCTTATCTACCAACGGTAAAATTTTAGCTAAGGTTTCTTTGGCATTTCCCAAGACAGCAACATCTGTTTGTACATTCTTATCAATCTCTGCAGGATCAATATCAAAATGAACCACCTTTGCCTGCTTCGCATATCTATTTAAATCACCAGTAACACGATCATCAAAACGCATTCCTACAGCAATAAGCACATCGCACTCATTTGTTAATTTATTAGGCCCATAATTACCATGCATCCCTACCATCCCAACATTTAAAGGATGTTTAGTTTCTAATGCAGACAAGCCCAGTATGGTCCAGGCAGCAGGGATACCCGTTTTCTCTATCAATGCTTTAAATTCTGCTTCTGCTTCCCCTAAAATAATACCTTGACCAAAAACAATGAATGGCTTTTTAGCTGTATTGATCAGCGCTGCGGCATCTAATAATTGCTTTTTATCAACATCTGGAACCGCTTTATAGCTTCTAACCGACGTGCATTTTTCATACGTAAAGTCAAATGACTCGAACTGTGCATTTTTTGTAATATCTATTAAAACAGGGCCTGGTCTTCCTGAACGAGCAATGTAAAATGCCTTTGCCATCACCTCTGGAATCTCTGCGGCTTCAGTTATTTGATAATTCCATTTCGTAACAGGTGTAGAAATACCAACAATATCGGTTTCTTGAAAAGCGTCAGATCCCAATAAATGTTTTCCTACCTGACCTGTAATACAAACCATTGGGGTAGAATCAATCTGTGCATCTGCAATTCCAGTGACTAAATTTGTAGCTCCTGGCCCAGAAGTTGCTATAGCAACACCCACCTTACCAGAAACTCTTGCAAACCCCTGAGCGGCATGAGTTGCACCTTGCTCATGACGTGTTAACACATGTTGTAATTGATCTTGATACTTGAACAATTCATCATAAACCGGCATTATTGCACCTCCTGGATATCCATAAATTAAATCGACTCCTTCTGCTAATAAGCATTTAATAACTGCTTCTGCTCCAGAAATATATTCTGTCTTACTTTGTATTTTTGTCGATGTCGTTTGTCTTTTTATTTCCATAACTATCGTGTATTAAAAGGCATCTGTGATACATCCTTTCGATGCTGATGCAACCATTTTTGCGTATTTATATAATATTCCTTTTGTATGTTTCAATGCTGGAGCTGTCCAATTTGCTTTTCGCTTGACAAGCTCTTCATCTGACAGCAACACGTCAATTGCATTGTTTTCTGCACTAATTCTAATTTGATCTCCAGTTTTTATAAGTGCAATAGTACCTCCAGATTGGGCCTCTGGGGTAATGTGTCCAACAACAAACCCATGAGTTCCTCCAGAAAATCGACCATCAGTAATTAAAGCCACCGTTTTTCCTAATCCTGCGCCCATAATTAATGAGGTTGGCTTTAGCATTTCTGGCATACCTGGCCCTCCTTTTGGTCCTACATAACGTATAACAACCACATCTCCCTTGTGCACTTCGCCATTAGAAATACCTGTATTCGCAGCCTGCTCCCCATCATAAACAACTGCCTTCCCCTCAAAATGCAATCCTTCATTTCCACTAATCTTAGCCACCGCTCCTTCGGCTGCTAGGTTTCCGTATAATATTTGAATATTTCCAGATGCTTTTAACGCCTTGTCTTTCGGATAGATCACATCTTGATCATCTTCAAACGTTAGTGGGGTTACATTTGCTAAATTTTCTGCTAGCGTTTTTCCTGTAACTGTTAAACAATCACCATGTAAATAACCATTATCTAA
>JBELDQ010000067.1:0-10389 GCA_042094215.1 Polaribacter sp.
AATAGTGATGACAAAACCATGATTGGTTCACCACATCCAGATCTATTGTTTGGTGGTAATATTAGTCTTGGGTATAAAGCCTTTGACTTTAACTTGCAGTTCCAAGGTTCTGTAGGTAACGATATCATGTCGACATACCATCAACCGTCTAGACCAATAACGAATAAGCCAGTACACTTTTTCACAGAGAGATGGAAACAAGCTGGTGATAACGCTAGTTTTCCTGGAGCTGGAAATGTAATATCGTCGTATGATACAGATTTAATGGTAGAAAGTGGCTCATTCATGAGAATTAAACAGATTCAATTTGGTTATACCTTACCTTCAAATATTGCGGATAAACTAAAGGTTGCTAATTTACGTATGTACCTTTCTTTGGATGATATCTTTACATTTACAAATTATAAAGGATTGGATCCTGAAGTAGGAAATTTTGGATTTAATTCAATTGGAGTAGATAGAGGTTTTTATCCAACAGCAGCTAAGACGCTTATCGGGTTGTCTGTAGACTTTTAATAAAAAACAGTAATATATTATGAAAAAACTATTTTTAGCAATTATCGCAATATCTTTTATGGGAATGATGTCCTGTAATGAAGAGTTTACGGTAAACGAAAGACCTGATGTTCAGGATTTAGAGGCCTTCTTTCAAAAAGAGGCAAATGTTGAATCAGCTGTGATAGGTATTTATGATCTAATGCAGCAAAATTACTCAGTGCCTTGGCATAGTGCATTCTTTGTGAAGATATTGCCAGGAGATGATGCAAATGCTGCTGGAGGTAATTCAGGAGATCAGCCACAATTACAAGATATTGATGATTATACAAATGTATCTGTATCAAACCCTTCTATTACAAATGTATGGGATCTTTTCTACAGAACTATAGCACTGTCTAATCTTGTTATTACAAATATAGAGGGTTCTTCTTTATCGAATAAAGAGAGAGCTATCGCTGAGGCTAAGTTTATGCGTGCTTGGTGTTATTTTGAATTGACAACGATGTTTGGAGACATTCCTTTACGTTTAACAGTGCCTACAACAGCTGATGAATTTGGATTAAAAAAATCAACAAGAGCAGAAATATATGCTCAAATTGAGTCAGATTTAACTGCTGCTGTAGCTGGTTTACCTGAAAAAGGTGCTTCAGATAATTTTAGAGCATCTAGAGGAACTGCACAAGCATTAATGGGAAAAGTACTTGTTTTTCAAGAGAAATATGCTGCTTCATTACCGTTTTTTGAAGCTGTTATATCAAATCCATCACATGACCTAGAGCCAAATGTTGAAGATGTATGGAGTATTGATAAAGAATTTGGAGTAGAATCTTTATTTGAATTAGGATATATTTCTACCACTGCAAGAGATTGGGGAAATATCACCTGGGGAGGTAACAACGAAAGTAATTTACATATCCAATTGATGGGCCCTAGAGGTGATGGTATTTTCGATGTTTCGTCTGTTGGACTGTTAAATGGATGGGGTTTCAATTTGCCGACAAGTAAATTGGCAAATGCTTTCGAAGCTGCAGGAGATGTTGATAGAAAAAATGCAACATTAATGACAGAAGCTGATTTAATAGCAGCTGGAGGAGATGTTGATCAAAGTGCTGCAGTAGGTGGTGAAGTTTGGGATTACGAAGGAGCTATCAGAATTAAATATGCTACCAAATTAGAAGATACTAGTGATGGTGTAGCAGAATTAAATTACAGTACAAATTGGAGAGTATTGCGTTATGCAGAGGTATTGTTATTAGCTGCAGAGGCTTACAATATGTCTGGTAATGATGGTTCAGCTAGAGCTCAATTAGACAAGGTAAGAATGAGATCTAATTTAGCAGCAGTAGATGTAACTCTATCTGGGAATGCACTATTCGAAGCAATTGTAAATGAAAAATTCTTAGAACTGGCACACGAAGGACAACGTTTTTGGGATTTAGTAAGATGGGGTAAGGCTGCTGCAGAATTAGCAGGAACTGGATACTCATCTAAAAACGACTTATTTCCAATTCCAATTACAGAAATTGAGAAAAACTCTGAGTTGAGTGAAGCGGACCAAAATCCTGGATATTAATACCACATTATTAAGTGTAAATTTGAGTTAGTGATAAGGCAGTATGATACATATTTTATACTGCCTTATCTATTTATAAAATACCCTAATAGTTTTATATGATGTATAAGTGGCTTTTGTTTACTCTAGTGCTATTTATAATTGGATGTTCTTCTAATGAACAAATTGAAAAAGCCCCAAAGTTTAAAAAAACGAATTCCGTCCATACAGGGATTACTTTTAAGAATACCGTAGAAGAGACAGACTCTCTCAATTATTTTAATTTTTCTTCTATTTATTTTGGTGGTGGTATAGCTGCAGGAGATATTAATAACGATGGACTTACAGATCTATTTTTTACAGGCAACCAGGTAGAGAATAAACTATATTTGAATAAAGGTGGGTTCCGTTTTGAGGATATTACCTCATCTGCTAAATTATCAGGTGACAAGCGGTGGTATTCTGGTGTGACCATGGTAGATATAAACAACGATGGTTTTTTAGATATCTACTGCTCAGTGGCAGGTAAGGATGGCATCAAGAATAACCAACTATTCATCAACAACCAAGACAATACATTTTCAGAGAAGGCAAAAGCATATGGCATTGACCATGCAGGGAATTCTATACAGGCCACTTTTTTTGATTATGACAATGATGGCGATTTAGATTTATACATCGCTAATTACCCCATAGCACACCAATCTACTTCAAACATGGTGTATAAGCATAAAATGCAAACGGTCAGCGATATAGAGTCAGATAAGCTATATAGAAATGACGGCAATACATTTGTCGATGTTTCTGAAGAGGCAGGTGTGAAAAATTATAGTTTTTCACTCGGAATTACTGCAGCAGATGTGAACAATGATGGCTGGCAAGACTTATATGTTTCTAATGATTACAGTATTCCAGATTTCTTTTATATCAATAATAAAGATGGCACTTTTAAAGAAGTTGTGAAAGAAGCAACCTCTCATACTTCCTTTTATGGAATGGGGATTGATATTGCTGATTTTAACAATGATGGATTCCTAGATATATTTCAAGTAGATATGGATTCTAATAGCAACCGTCGTCAAAAAGCGAATATGGCAAGTATGAATCCAAGGTTGTTTTTTGAGACCGTTTTCTATGGGTTTCACTATCAATATATGCATAACTGTTTGCAATTGAATTCAGGATATACAGAAAATGGTGTTCCTGTATTTTCAAATATCTCTCGTTTATCAGGAACATCATCAACAGATTGGAGTTGGGGACCTTTATTTGCAGATTTTGATAATGATGGTTTTAAAGATTTATACATTACAAATGGTACACGAAGAGAAGTAAATAACAAAGATTTTTTTAAAAAAATAGTAAAATCAGAATACGATAGTTATTCTGATTTAGAAAAAAATAAAATGATTCCCTCTGAAAAAATAGACAATTTTATGTTTAAAAATAAAGGAGGTCTTACATTCGTAAAAACCAACAGCGAATGGGGTTTAGAAGATAAAGGCTTTTCAAACGGAGTGGTATATGCAGATCTGAATAATGATGGTAATTTAGAAATTATTACCAATAATATTGATGATGAAGCGAGTATTTACCAAAACAAAGGTACTAAAGGCAGTAATTTTATAACAATTCGATGCAAAGGTGCTTCAAAAAATACTTTTGGACTTGGAACGCGTGCGTATGTGTATGCCGAAGGCAAGGTTCAAATGCAAGAATTAACACTCTCGAGAGGGTTTCAGTCTTCCGTGGCTCCTGAATTGTACTTTGGATTGGGAACACATCCGACAATTGACACCTTACGCGTTGTATGGCCCGACGGAAAGAGTCAAGAACTTTTTAATATAAAAGCAAACCAAATACTAACGTTACTAGAATCAGATTCGAAGACTCCAAAGACTGTTAAAGAGAAACCGAACTCAACGCTATTTGCTTCGAATGAAACAGTATTTCCAAAGCACAAGCACAAGCATCTAGAGAATGACAAAAATGATTTTGACACACAGGTCTTACTACCGCATAAAATGTCTATGCTAGGTCCAGCAATTGCTGTAGTGGATGTTAATAAAGATGGGCATCAAGACTATTTCGTGGGAGGTTCTTTTGGAAAACCGGGGAGTCTTTACATTCAAAAGAATAAAACCTTTCTAAAGAAAGATATTCCTGCCTTTAAGATAGACGAATTGTCTGAAGATTTAGGAGCCTTATTTTTGGATGCAGATAATGATGGAGACAATGATTTATATGTAGTGAGCGGAGGATATGAATACGCAGAGAATTCATCATACCTCCAAGATAGATTGTATAAAAATGATGGAAAAGGGAATTTTATGAAAATTGTGAATGCGCTACCAGAATTCCGTTCTAGTGGTTCCAAAGCCTACAAAATAGATTATGACAATGATGGGAAACAAGATGTCTTAGTCTTAGGAAGACAGGTGCCAGGCAAATATCCAACGCCTGCCTCTTCTTTTCTTTTACAAAATAATTCAAATATCGAACGCATTGCTTTTGACGATGTAACAGTATCTTCAGCTCCCTTTTTAAATGACTTAGGAATGGCGACAAGTGCTATTATTACAGATATTAACAATGATAATTGGCAAGATATAATTATCGTAGGGGAGTGGATGCCTATTAAAATTTACCAAAATAATAAGGGAGTATTTACAGATGTGTCAGAAAAGATTTCAGGCAGTGACAATACAACAGGATGGTGGTGGAGTATTAAAGAAGGAGATTTTGATAACGATGGAGATCTTGACTACATCATAGGTAATAATGGATTGAATTATAAGTACAAGGCAACAACAGACGCAACTTTTGATATTTATGTGAATGATTTTGACAAGAATAACGAAGATGATATTGTCTTGAGTTATTACAATGAAGGTAAGCAATATCCTTTGCGAGGCAGACAGTGTTCTGCACAGCAAATACCGGGTTTAAAAAATAAATTTAAAAATTACGATCAGTTTTCAAACGCTACATTAGTAGATGTGTATGGAAAAAAGAATTTGGATAGTGCGCTACATTATCAAATACAATCGTTTGCTAGTATCTATTTAGAGAATAAGAATGAATCATTTGTAGTCCATGAATTACCAATAGAAGCACAAGTTTCGAGTATCAATCAGATCCTTGTTTCCGACTATGATACAGACGGTAATTTAGATGTCGTAATCGCGGGTAATCTCTACAATTCAGAAGTAGAAACTCCAAGAAATGATGCGAGTTACGGACTCTTTTTAAAGGGCACAGGCACTGGTAGATTTATCCCTGTAAAAAGTTATGATAGTGGCTTCTACACATCTGGAGATGTCAAAGATATGGTAGAAATAGAAGTAGGAAATCAGCCTTATATTATTTCTGCTAAGAACAATGATTACCTACAATTTATAAAAATAAACAACTAATTTATGTTATCTATATTCTCTTTTTTAGGATTTACAGCCTTGGTTGCTGTCATCGCATATTTGGCCACCAGAAACACTAATGATACCTCTTCAGATGGGTATTTTTTGGGAGGTAGAAGTCTAACAGCAGTTGTTATAGCTGGGTCATTGTTACTCACAAATTTATCAACGGAACAATTAGTAGGTCTCAACGGACAAGCTTTTTCTGAGGGTATTTTAGTGATGGCTTGGGAAACATTGGCAGCAATAGCAATGGTCATTACTGCAGTATTTTTGTTACCAAGATATTTAAAAGGAGGTATTACAACAGTCCCTACTTTTTTAGAAAGACGCTATGATAAAACTACCAAAGCAATTACCTCTGGTTTGTTTTTAACTGGTTATGTGGTGGTTTTTCTACCTATTGTTTTGTACTCTGGTTCATTGGCACTAAGTAGCATGTTCGATATTCCTGAATTGTTGGGGGTTTCTAAAAATACAGCCTTATGGATTTGTGTATTTGCTATCGGTATCATTGGTTCTATTTATGCCATTTTTGGAGGTTTAAAAGCAGTAGCTGTTTCAGATACTATCAACGCCGTTGGATTGATTATAGGGGGTGTTTTAATTCCTGTTTTTGGACTTATAGAAATTGGATCCGGAAGTTTTACAGAAGGTATTCATGTGTTAACCAATTCATATCCAGAAAAACTCAATGCAATCGGAAGCAGTTCATCATCGATTCCTTTTGCCACACTTTTTACAGGAATGATGTTGGTACAGCTATTTTATTGGGGAACCAACCAGGCAATCATACAAAGAGCACTCGGTGCAAAAGATTTGAAAGAAGGTCAGAAAGGATTGTTGTTAGGCTCTTTTTTCAAAGTGTTGGGACCTATTATTGTTGTCTTACCAGGAATCATTGCCTTTCATCTTTTTGGAGATTCACTACCAAATCCGGATGAAGCTTATCCTGAACTTGTTAAAAAGGTATTGCCTTTGTCTCTCATTGGTTTTTTTGCTGCTGTTTTATTTGGAGCTATTTTGAGTTCTTTCAATAGTGCTTTGAACAGTTCAGTGACCTTGTTTGGAATTGACATTTACAAAGAATACATCAATAAAGAAGCTTCAGAAAAACAAGTGGTTCGAGCAGGAAAATATTTTGGAGTTTTACTCGCTGTTTTGGCCATGTTTGTAGCGCCTTTTATAGCCAATGCACCAGACGGTCTTTTTGGATACCTACAAGAAGTGAATGGCTGTTATAGCATTCCTATTTTAACTATTATTATTGTTGGATATCTTACAAAACGTGTGCCTGCAATTGCCGCGAAAATCGCTATTATTTCAGGAGTAGTTCTATATAGTATCAGTCAATTTATTCTGAAGCCATATGTAGTTGGTGCAGAGCAATATCCTCATTTCTTGCATGTAATGGCAATTTTGTTTGTGTTAAACGTACTGATCATGCTCATTATTGGAAAGTTATACCCTAGAGATGTTCCGTATCAACAAGCGTTTTCAGAACAGGTAGACATTACACCTTGGCGATATACCAAACTGGCTGGACTTTTCATTTGTGTCATCGTAATAGGCACATTTATCTATTTCTCTTAATATGAAAAAAACTAAAAACTATGTACTGCTGATGTTGGTGTCAATTATAACGGCATGCGCCCCGAATGCATTAAAAACGATGCAAGCAGAATTGGTATATCCCATTTCTTCAACATTAGGTGAAGGTGCCTTCTGGAATTATAAAACAAATGAACTACTTTGGATCGATATCGAACAACAACAATTGCATGTGTTCAATCCGAGTACAAACACAAATAAAACCATTCAAATGCCCGCTAAGATTGGAACTGTGGTACCTTCAGAGGACGGTAATACAGCAATCGTAGCTCTGTCAGATGGGATTTATAAGGTGAATATGATCACACACGAACTAACACTGTTATCAGATATTGAGTCGACCACAATAGAAAATCGATTTAATGATGGTAAATGCGATCCGAATGGAAATTTGTGGGTAGGTTCTATGCATTTGAAACAAGAAAAACCAAATGCAAAATTATACAAGGTGGCGCACAATGGCAGTGCAACTGCAATGGTAGATCAAGTAACGATTTCAAATGGAATTGTTTGGACAAAAGAGGGGACAACCATGTACTATATAGATACACCTACAGGAGTGATTAAAGGATATGATTTTGATTTAGGGAATAGTTCAATTTCTAATGAGAGAGTTGTAGTGACAGTTGATCCAAAACACGGTTTTCCTGATGGTATGGCTATTGACGAAAATGACAATCTGTGGGTTGGTATGTGGAATGGGAATTCAGTGGCTCAATTCAATCCTAGAACAGGACAATTACTGTCAAAAATAAAGGTTCCAGCGCATAACGTCACATCTTGTGCTTTTGGTGGAGAAAATTTAGAAACTCTATATATAACCACAGCAAGCATTGACATGAATTCAGAAGAACGGAATACTTATACAAATGCAGGTGCTATTTTTAAAGTCAAACCAGGCGTAAAAGGAGTGAATAGTGCCTTTTTTAAAGAATAAACCATCATCATGACAACAACCAAAAACGAAAGTAATACGTGTAATATGCGTTCCATATACCCTTTATTTTTAGCAATCATTTTTTTAGTTTCTTCTTGCAATACTAAGTACAAACCTGCAGATGAAATTGCAGAGAAAGTAAATACACTAATAGCCAGTATGACCTTAGAAGAGAAGATAGGTCAGCTCAATTTAAGAGGGACTTCTAGTCGAGTGAAAGGAGCATTGCCAGAAACGTTAAAACAGGCAGTAAGAGACGGTAAGATCGGTGCATTTTTAAATGTAATGAACAAGGAGTACGTAGACGAATTACAACAGATAGCGATTTATGAAAGTCCACATGGAATTCCCTTGATATTTGCGAGAGATGTGATACATGGGTTCAAAACAATATTTCCAATTCCATTGGGTTTGGCAGCTTCTTGGGATGCAAAAATAGCTCAAAATAGTGCAAGAGTTGCGGCGATTGAGGCTTCTTCTTTTGGAGTCCGATGGACCTTTGCACCGATGTTAGACATTGCTAGAGATAGCAGATGGGGACGTATTGCAGAATCTCCTGGAGAGGATCCATACCTTGCAACGCAATTGTCGGCTGCTTATGTTAAAGGTTTTCAGGGAGATAGTTTGTCAGATCCAACAAGCATGATTGCGTGTGCTAAACATTTTATAGGCTATGGTGCCGCACTCGGAGGTAGAGATTACAATACTGCGATCATCAGTCCAGCCCAACTACAAAATATATACATCCCTCCATTTAAAGCAGCCATAGATGCAGGCGCGCAAACAGTAATGACGGCCTTTAATGAAATGAATGGCATTCCTGCTTCTGGAGATAAGAAATTACTGCAAACCATACTTCGAGAACAATTAGATTTTGATGGCTTTGTAGTCAGTGATTGGAATTCTGTTATTGAAATGATTCCACATGGATATGCAAGAGATGAAAAACAAGCTGCAGAATTGGCCTTAAATGCCGGTCTAGATATGGAAATGACTAGTACTTCTTACGAGGATCATCTCAGAAATCTAATTAAAGAAGGAAAGGTAACGAACAAGCAATTAGATTTTTTAGTAGCGAATATTTTAAGAGTAAAGTTTCGAATGAATCTTTTTGAGAAACCATTCATACCAAAAGATCATTCAGGTAACTTATATGCAAAAAAGCATTTAGAATTTGCAAAAGACGCAGCTATCAAAAGTTCTGTACTTTTAAAGAACAAGAACAATGTATTGCCTTTGTCTCCGAAAAGAAAAGTAATCGTAATTGGACCACTAGCGAATAAACCAAGAGAGCAATTAGGGACATGGACTTTTGATGGTGATAAGAAATTTACGATTACTCCTGTGAAAGCGCTTAAGAATGAAAACAAATCATTTGATTTCGTCGAAGCCTTATCATTCAGTAGAGATACCGATACAAAATACTTTAAGAAAGCAATTGCCGCAGCAAAAAAAGCCGATATAATTCTCTTTTTTGGAGGAGAGGAGGCTATTTTATCTGGAGAGGCACATAGCAGAGCCTCCATTAAGTTGCCAGGTGCTCAAGAAAAATTAATAAAAGAATTGCGCAAATTAGGCAAGCCAATTGTACTTGTTATCATGGCAGGAAGACCCATAAGCTTATCAAATATTATAAATGATGTAGATGGAGTTTTAATGGCTTGGCACCCCGGAACGATGGGAGGTCCAGCAATTCACGATATCCTATATGGCAAAGTTGAACCCGGAGGAAGATTGCCAGTGACTTGGGTGAAAACCGCAGGACAATCGCCGCTGTTTTACAATCATAAAAATACAGGAAGACCAGCATCTCCAGATGAGTTTGTCCATATAGATAGCATTCCGATTGGAGCTTGGCAAAGCTCATTAGGAAATACATCTCATTATTTAGACGCTGGGTATACGCCTCAATTTCCTTTTGGATATGGTTTAGGATATACAACATACAGCTATCGAAATTTAAAGTTATCGTCTCAGAAAATAGATGAAAAAGATACCTTAACGGTAAAGGTTCTTGTAAAAAATACAGGTGCTAAGATAGGGGAAGAAGTGGTTCAATTGTATGTTCAAGATGTTGTTGCGAGTATTACCAGGCCTGTTAAAGAGCTGAAAAGGTTTCAAAGATTACAATTAAAGCCAAATGAAGAACAGGAAGTTGAATTTAAAATTACACTAGAAGATTTGAAATACTACAATGCAGATTTGATCAATGGAATTGAACCAGGTACATTTAATATATGGGTTGGTCCAAATGCTGCTACAGGACTAAAATCTAGTTTTAGTTATGAGTAGTGTTTATATTATTATGGGGGTGAGTGGTTCCGGAAAGTCAACTATAGCCAAATTGTTATCTAAAAAAACCGGTATTCCATTTT